>NZ_JBYNRX010000018.1:0-49297 GCF_057785375.1 Roseiflexus sp. | reverse complement strand
CGCGTATCCGCCAGCAGCACGCAGAACCATACAGGTTCGGAGAGGCAACGGCTTCGTGCCGCTTCGTGTCCTGCGTGGACCATGCCCTGGCGCGGGCTGAGCGGCGGCGCGTACCCGCCAGCAGCACGCAGAACCATACAGTTCGGAGAGGCAACGGCTTCGTGCCGCTTCGCGCAGGATGTATGAAAAGCGTCGGCGGCGAAGTCCCAAGAAAGGTTCGGAGAGGCAACGGCTTCGTGCCGCTTCGCGCCCTTCGTGGACCATGCCCTGGCGCGAGCTGAGCGGCGGCGCGTACCCGCCAGCAGCGCGCAGAACCATACAGTTCGGAGAGGCAACGGCTTCGTGCCGCTTCGTGCCCTTCGTGGAAGACAAATCCATGCACACGTTCCGAAGATGTCAAGCCCATACATTGCTGAGCCTGGCTTGGGCGCTGCTGTTTCTGGGCGCGCTCGCAATGATCGCTGCGTCTTCCGTAACCCCTTCTGTGGCGCAGACGCAGTCCGACGTCGCCTACCGCTTTGCCGATCTTGGCTACGGCGACCGCACGGCACGGACGATGTATGGCGCGCTGGACTATTTCTTCCCGGTTCCCGCAGGCGAAGAACCGCTCGACGGCGCGCGCCTGGAACTGGTCTACAGTCACTCACCGTTGCTCGAACCCGAACGCTCAACCATGACGATTATCGTCAACGGTCTGTCGGTGCAAAGCGTGCGCCTGACTCCAGAGAACCGCGAACGTGCAATGCTCACCGTCCCGCTGCCGCTCGCAGCGTTCGGCGGCGATGGTTTCTTCGTCCAGGTGCGCTTTCATATGCGCCTGACCCGCGATGAGTGCGAGGAGACGCGCAATCCGGCGTTGTGGACGACCATTCACAGTGACTCGCGGCTGGTGCTGCCAACCCAACCGACTGGCGCCTACCGCCTTGAACAGTTCGACCGGCTATTCGCGCCGCCTCCCGCCAATCGCTGGCCGCTGGCACTGGTCATTCCTTCCGACCAATCAGCGGAAGAACTCGACGCTGCCGGACTGGTCGCGTTTCAACTGGGGCGTCGTGCTGCCGCAATCCGCGTCGATCCCCGGCTGGAGGTGTTCACAACGCCTCCCGACCGCGCGGTTGTCATTGTTGGCAGCGCCCCCGCGCTGGCGCCGATGCTGCCGCAGAGCGTCGTCGATTGGGACGGACGCACCTTGACCCTCGCCAGCGTCCCTATCCCCGACGATCATGGCGTGCTGGCGCTGGCTGGAAGCGGTGCGCCACGCCTGCTTGTGACCGGCGCGACGTCATCGGCGGTGCGTCTGGCTGCCCAAACACTGAACGACCCGGCACGACGCGCGTTGCTGAATGGCGCGTATGTGGCAGTAACCGGCGCGCCCGTGCCGGCATCATCACCGTTGCCCTGGACAAACGGCGCCGCCAGTTTCGCCCAACTCGGCGTTGCATCCCGCACCGTCAGCGGTCCTGGCGAGCACCGGATTGATCTGACATTCGACCGTCCAGCCGCGTGGCTCTTGCGCGACGGCAGTATGCTGACCCTCGATGTCGAGGCGACGCCTGCGGTGCGCCTGGAAACCTCGTGGATCGCCGCGAGCGTCAATGGCATCGACCTGGGAGCGCAATCGCTTCACAGAGACGGAACACATCCGCATCGGTACACCTTTGCGCTTCCCGCCGATCTGCTGACTACCACGCTCGACGGTCGATCAGTGCGTCATCTCGACCTGACCGTGCGCCTGTTTCTTGATCCGCCAGAGAGAGGATGCGTTGTCGTGGACGGCGATGGCTTGCGCGCCACGCTCCTCTCTACCTCCGCCTGGCGTCTTCCACACAGCGTCAGTTCAGCCTTCGACCTAGGACGTTTTCCTGCACCGCTGCTGAGTGTCGATGCGTCGCTGCCGCTGGATGTTGTGCTGCCGCAACAACCCACTGTGGAAGAACGCGCTGCGGGATTGCGCCTGATGGCAGCACTTGGTCGCTGGGCCGACGCCGATGCGCTGCCGCCGCCACGCCTGATCACCGCCGATCAAATGGACGACCGCAACGGACGCCATCTTATTCTCATCGGGGGAGCAGAACGCAACCCACTCAGCGCCGAGGCAATCGCTCGCCTGCCAGATCGCTCCACCTCGCCGCAACTGGCAGTCTATCGACCGGGCGAAACCGGTCACTCCCGCCTGATCCTGGGTCCTTCCCCGTGACAACGGGATGCCGGATTGTTGATCATTGACGGCGCTACGCCAGATGACCTTATCCTTGGGATCGCCGCGCTCGAACAACGCGAGACGCTCGAACAACTCCGCGGTCCGGTTGCGCTGATCCGGCGTGGCGGACCGCCACAGACCGGTCCTGCCGCAACCGATGCGTTGCCGCCGTCCAATCTGACACCGCAGATCGAGACGCCGCTCATCGAGCGGCTTCCCGGCTGGCAGATCGCCGGCGCTGTTCTGCTTGGCGCATTCCTGAGCGCCCTCGTCATTCTGCTGACCATTCAGGTGCGTGGGCGCATGCGACGGAGAGGATGATGAGTCGCTTTGTGCAAGCAGTGTTGCCCGCCGATCCCGACTTGCGCGCGGAATTGCGTCTGGGGCTGTTGCGCGTTCTGGTTGCGGCAAATCTGCTCCTTGGCTTCCTCTACCTGAGCTGGCGCTACACTGCCACCATCAACTGGGCAGCCTAGCCCATCGCTCTGGGTCTGGTCATTGCCGAAACATACAGTTATATCGATGCATGGCTGTTCGGGTTGACCCTCTGGCGCCTGAAACAGCGCGGCGAACCTCCGCCGCCGCTTCCCAACGCCACAGTCGATGTCTTCATCACCTGTTACAACGAACCGGTGGCGATTGTGCGCGAAACCGCCATCGCCGCGCGCGACATTCGCTACCCTCATCGCACTTACCTGCTCGACGACGGTAACTCGCCGGCGATGCGCGCCATGGCGAAAGAGATCGGCATCGGATACCTGGTGCGTTCCGAGGAGTGGAAGGGGAAGCAACGCCACGCGAAAGCAGGCAACCTGAACAACGCGCTGTGCCAGACGAATGGCGAATTTATCCTGGTGCTGGACGCCGATCAGATCCCATCACCCGACATTCTGGATCGCACACTGGGCTACTTCGCCGACGAACGGGTGGCGCTGGTGCAGACGCCGCAGTGGTTCTACAACGTCCCGCCGGATGATCCGCTCGGCAGTCAGGCGCCACTCTTCTATGGACCGATCATGCAGGGCAAGGATGGCTGGAATGCTGCGTTCTTCTGCGGTTCCAACGCCGTGCTGCGGCGCGAAGCGCTCATGCAGATCGGCATTGCCAACTACGTGCGCGACCTGGAATTGCGCGTGGTGCGCGCCCTGCGCACTGCCGACGCTATGCTGCGCATCGCCGTTCGCCAGACTCAAACCGTTGAAAATGGCGCACTACGGGCGGCAATCGATAAACTCCAGGCGGCGGTGCGCGCGAGTCAGCGGATGCTGCGCGAAGGGCGACCAATCCAGGAAGTGACCTGGTATTTTCAGCAGCGCGCAGCCGTAGTAGCGCGTCCGCTCGTCGCCGAAGACCTGGCGCGCCTGCGCGCAGAAGTCGCAACCATTCCGGGTCTCGACGCTGATGAGGACCTGACGACCTGCCTGAGCCGATCTCTCGATGACGACAGCATCCTGCACGCACTGACCGTGCGTGAACGCTCGCCACTGGCTGCCATCGCCACGGTGCGCGAACTCCTGCTGGCGGTGGACGTGGATCGCGCCGACGAGGCGCAACCGGTGATGCCGCTGGCAACCATCTCGGTCACCGAGGACATGGCGACGGCTATGCGGCTCCACGCAGCCGGATGGCGTTCGGTCTACCATGACGAAATCCTGGCGCGCGGGCTGGCGCCGGAGGACCTGCGCTCGGCACTCCAGCAGCGTCTCCGCTGGGCGCAGGGCACCATTCAGGTGTTGTTGCGCGAGAACCCGCTCTTCGTGCCGGGATTAAGCCTGGGGCAGCGCCTGATGTACTTTGCCACGATGTGGAGTTACCTTTCGGGCTTTTTCGTTGTGATCTACCTTTCTGCACCGATCTTCTATCTCATCTTTGGCATGCTGCCGGTGCGCACGCAAGCGGAAGAGTTCTTCTGGCGGCTCGTCCCATACCTGATAACGAATGAACTGGTCTTCGCCGTCGCGGGCTGGAAGCGGGCGATCTGGCGCGGTCGCCAGTACAGCCTGGCGCTGTTCCCGCTCTGGATTCAGGCGGTAATCAGCGCCATCGGCAACGTGTACGCCGGTCGACCGCTGGGGTTTGTCGTCACGCCAAAGGTGCGGCAGGGAGGGCTGCACATCTGGGGGCAACTACGCCTGGTTCGTCTCCAGGCGATTACGATGGCGGCGCTGACCCTGTCGGCAATCTGGGGAATGGCGCGCCTGGCGCTTGGTCTCCAAATGGACGGGATTCCAACACTGGTCAACGTCTTCTGGGTCGGGTATGATTTACTTATGTTGAGCGTCGTCATCGACGCGGCGCTTTATCAACCGGAGGAGCAGGAACAGCCGCAGACGGCAGCAGCGTATCCCTGATCATCTCTGATCCATCGGCGCTATTCTGTACGGGCAGGTCTCAGACCCGCCCCGACCAGTAGGGCGGGTCGCAGACTCGCCCCGACCGGAGCACAGGAGGACGGGCGGGTCTCACCCGCCAACGGGAGCACACCATGTCACTCTGACGGGGATCGCATCAAATGGAAGCGGTACTTAAGGCGGGTCTCACCCGCCAACAGGAGCACACCATGTCACTCCACAGCGAGTCTGGTGATGACGGGATCACCATCGTGCGAATGGATGGTCGCCTCGACCTGTTGACAGCGGCGGAGGTCAAGCAACAACTGGCTGACCTGATTGCCGGTGGGCACCGACGATTGATCTTCGATCTGGATCGCGTTGGTTTCATTGATAGTTCCGGGCTTGGCGCGTTGATCAGCGGGCTGAAGGCTGCGCGGCAGGCAGGTGGTGACTTGCGAATTGCGCGCGCCAACCAACAGGTGCGCGCATTGCTCAATTTGACAATGCTGGAGCGGGTCTTGCGACCTTACGAGACGATCGAGGAGGCGCACGCTGGCTACTCCCAGATCGCTGCTGATTGAAGCATATGTCGCCACACAGACGATCGACGAGGGACTTGATGCGCTCCATGACATGATCGACCGCTTCTGGAACGACGCTGCGCGCATTGATCGATTGCCCCCCGAAATGTGGCGACACCTCTTCACGACGGCGCTGGCAGAGGCGGCGGCAAACGGGTTACGGCATGCCTACCCGATGACCGCAACCGAGCGACCGTTGCGAGTGCGGTTGCGTCTTTTTCCTGATCGTGTCGAAGCGCTCTTGATCGATCACGGCGCGCCTTACGAGCCGCTCCCGTCCGCCTACAACGCTCCTGATCACAAGCCCGACATCGCAATGCTGCCCGAAAGCGGGTATGGCTTGTTCATCGCCCGCACCGCGCTCGACTCGCTGCGGTACCGGCGGACCCGCAGCGGATACAACTGCTGGAAACTGGTCAAGAAAAAGTAGATGGAGTCTTGCTTTACCACATACGGTGGTATATACTGACGAAGGTATGCGTTTGCGCCACCGTTCCAATCTTGCACACAAAGGAGGCTTCCAGATGGCTGATACGCAGACCCACCGCACTGCATCTGAACGTCCATCGACGAATACCTCGTCTACATCGCTGGCACCGCGCCAGCGTCCGACGTTGTTGTTCGGTCGATCGCGCAATCAAACGCAGGTGCAGACGGGTAGCGGGCGAATTCAGCGCGAATCGCGCCTGACGTCGTTCTGGAAGGCGTTGATTGTGACGTCGTTTATCATGAACATTGTCCTCCTGACGGTGGTGCTGTTGCTGGTCGGGTTTCTGATCCAGTGGCGGCAGCAGATCGCAGCAACCGCCGTGCTCGGTCAGGGATTTGCCGCCGATAATGTCGCCGAGCTGCGGAGCATCGTCGCGGGTTTGCAAGGCGCTACGATTCGCACGACCATCCCGCTCGACCAACCCCTGCCGCTGAAAGGCGCTGGTGTGGTCGTTCCGGTCGACCAGCAGACGACAGTCACGCTGGTGGAACCGGTGCCGTTGCAGTTGAGCGGCGCCGACATCGACCTCGGCAACGGCAACCGGCTGCGCGCCAACAATATCCGCCTGACGCTTCCCCAAGGCACACCGCTGCGCATCGCGCTCAAGATGGACATTCCGCTCGATGATGTCACCATTCCGGTGCGTCTCAACGTGCCGGTGGAGATTCCGCTCAAGGATACAGAACTTGGTCCGCAGTTCGAGCGTCTGGGATGGCTCGTGGATCGCCTCGTCGGTCCACTCGCGCCGCTCCTGGGACTTGATCCGATCCCGCCTGCGCCGCCGGCGCCACGTTATCAGCCATCACAATAACCGTAATGATGCACAAATTGATCCTGTGGGACATCGACGGCACGCTGCTGTACAGCGGCGGCGTCGCCGGTGAAGCAATGCGCGCCGCGATGACACGCGTCTATGGTCGCCCTTCCGACAATGAGCGGCGCGCCTACGCCGGTAAAACCGATCAACAGATTATTCTCGAAACATTTCCCGACCGTCCGGCAGCGGAACTCCTCGGTCAACTGGACGTGTTTACTGCAACGTACCTCGACATCCTCAGCGAGTGGGCGGAGGCGTTTCGTACCCGCGGGCGGGTGCTCGATGGAGTGATCGACGTTCTGCAGCATGTGCGCGCCAGGGGAGTGGTCCAATCGCTGCTCACGGGCAACCTTGCGCCGATTGCCCGGCTCAAACTCGATCTGATGGGACTGGCGGAGTTCTTCGATTTCGACAGCGGCGCCTATGGCAGCGACAGCCCACGCCGGATCGACCTGGCGCCGATTGCAGCCGCACGCGCCGCTCAGCGCTACCGGCGCGCCTTTGCGAACGCTGATATTGTGGTGATTGGGGATACGCCGAACGATATTGCCTGTGCGCGCGCTGCCAACGCGCGGGCTGTGGCGGTTGCGACCGGTCCGTTCAGTGTTGAAGAGCTGCGCGCCCACGCACCCGATGCAGCGCTCCCCAGCCTCGCCGACACCAAGGCTGCGCTCGCGGCAATCCTTGCTGGGTAATTAAAAAATCATCGCCCCCCTGGATAACCCGGAGGGGCGATGCTCCGCCGTGAACGAACCGCGACTTAGCGGGTCAGACCACTGTTGATCTGGCTGAAGACCTGGCTGACGCGGCTGCCGAGCAGGGTCAGGATACCGATGACGACGATGGCGATCAGTACGAGGATCAGTGCGTACTCAACCAGACCCTGGCCTTCTTCCTTGGCGAAAAAGCTGCGAACCATTGCGAGACCTCCTTAGAAATTGGGTAGAACTAAATGAACCACGGTTACAGTATAGGTGTTCAATCTCTGGTTCTCAATAGGCAATCAGTCCCAAAAAAAGACGGTACTCCGTGAATACTTTCTTACTGAACTGGTAGGACTCTTGGGCAGGACGGTGGAGGATGATAGGGGTTAGAGATTAGGGGTTAGGGATTAGGAGTTAGGGGTTCAAGGAGTGCAATGAGAATTAGCCCTTACCCCCTAACTCATACCCTACCCCACAGGCAGCGGAATCAACGCCTCGACGCGCGTGCCGCGCCCAATAGCGCTTTCGATGCCGAATTCGCCACGGAGGAGCGTTTCGACCTGCTGGCGCAGGGTGGCGATGCCCATGTTGCGCCGTCCACTCTCGTCGGACAGCACCTCGCTCACAGAAAACCCGCTACCGTCATCTTCAACCGATACATGGATCACGCGCACTCCGCCAACATCGTCGCGGACGCCAACCAGCACCCGCGCCTGGGAAGCGTTTGCGTGCTTGATGACATTGTTGAGCGCTTCCTGGATGAAGCGGAAGATGGCGACTTCGTAGTGCGAAGGCAACCGCATATCCAGGTTCTGCACCATCAGGTTGATCTCGAGTTTGTTCTTCTCGCTGACCTGCTGCACATACCGGCGCAGGGTCGGCGCCAGACCAAGGTCATCGAGGATCATCGGTCGCAGGTCGAAGATGAAACGGCGCGTGTCCTGGAGCGTGGTGTTAATGGCATTTTTGAGTGCGCTCAGTTCGGCGCGCGCCATTTCGGGGTCACGGTCGAGCAGCCGCTGACAGATTTCGGCACGCAGCACCAGGTTGCTCATCGACTGCGCAGGGCCATCGTGCATCTGCAATGAGATACGCAGACGCTCCTTTTCTTGCGCCTGGATGATGTCGGCGATCAACTGGTCGCCGCCCACCATTCCCGCCGCGTTGCCGCTGGGCGTGGCAGCGCCAAGGAATGGTTCCAGAGAGGTAATCAGTTCGAATAACAGACTCTGACGTTGCTTGGTCGCCTGCTGACGGTACTGGAGTTGCTCGAGCTGGCTCCGCATGGTCAGAAGGCGCATCTGCACTTCCTGCACAGACGCATAAAAATTCTTAACGTCGGCTTTGCTGTAGCGATCAATATTGACGTCCAGATCACGAAGACGGTTCGAGACCGTCAACTCGCGCTGCTGCAATTTTTCGACTTCGTTCGATGTCTGGCGCAGGAGCGCTTCGATCTCGGTCAGTTCGCGGCGCGCTTTTTCCAGGTCGGCATTCGCTTTGTCGTAGAGTTCTTTGAGAGACGGAGGGGCGTCAGTCATCGGTATAGCGGCCTCCCGAGTCTATCTTCAATTGTTGGATATTATACCACTCGCACATCGGGCATTCACAGTTTGTGGAGTCTGAGACGTCGTCGGGCTGCGACAGGCTCAGCCCGGCGCCTGCGCCGCGCATCTGATACTAATACGCGGTCATTTGGCCAAGTGTTTGAGCAAAGAATCCGGCATCGCCCGGTGAAGCCCGCGCCAGGGCGGACTGCGATCCACGACACGCCTGCCGGTGCGCGTTGACCGGTGCGCCTGGCACAACGAACACGCGACCACCTCGTCTGACTGAAAGCCGCCCTGGTATGACACTCACAACTTGCGGAACCTGAGACGCCAGACATTGATCAGCGCCTCGAGCACAATACGCTTCGACATCTTCGAACGCCCAACCCGCCGGTCTGGAAAGATGATCGGCAGCTCGCCAATGCGAAAACCGGCGCGCAAGGTTCGGTATACCAGTTCGATCTGGAAGGCATAGCCATTCGATTGGATGTCGTCCAGGTTGATGGTTTCCAGAACGCGCCGCCGGTAGCAACGAAAGCCGCCGGTGGCATCCATGACCGGCAACCCCAAAATGGCACGGGCGTACAGGTTGCCGCCGCGACTGATCAGTTGCCGAATGATCCCCCAGTCGGTCGTGCCGCCGCCTGGAACGTAGCGTGAACCGAGCGCCAGGTCGTAGCGCGTTTCGGCAGCCGCCAGCAACTGCGGCAGATACGAGGGATCGTGGGAAAAGTCGGCGTCCATCTCGCAGATGAACGCGGCGCCTTCGTCAAGCGCGCGGCGGAACCCTGCGACGTAGGCGCTGCCCAACCCGCGCTTCTCCGGGCGGAGCAACAATCCGACGCGCGGTTCGTCGGCAGCCAGTTCGGCAACAACCGCAGCGGTGCCGTCGGGCGAGTTGTCGTCAACGACCAGCACCCGAAAGCGTGATCCCTCCAGAATGCGCTGGATGAGTTCGGCAATGTTCTCGCGCTCGTTGTAGGTGGGAATAACCACCGTACAATCAGCGAGCACGACATCTGAGGTTCTCTGTCGTCGTGTCGTTGGTTGCAGCAATGTCATGGCGTCTCCTTGTCGATGCACAGCGAACCAGAGCCAGCGCAGTTGCTCTGCCGACGCCAGTCTATTATACTCAGCATACTATGCGCGCTACGATCACAATCGCGGCGCAAGAGTGTAGCAAAATAGCAATGAATACGACTGATGCCGCAGTTCCTCGACCGACCGGTAGAGTGATCCTGCCCTCACTTGCTCACCTGTACGCCTTGATGCCGCTGGCGCTCGTCGCGGCGCTCATTGCACTCGCCCCTACCGACCCGCACGATTTCTGGTGGCATCTGCGGATCGGGCGGATTGTCGCTGAGTCTGGTGTGCCGCGCACGAATATGTTCGCCTGGACGGTTCCGCGCGATCAACCCTTCGTCTACGCTGCATGGCTCGGCGACTGGCTGTTCTATCAAACCTACCTGCTCGCCGGTTTGCAGGGTCCGGTACTGGCGCGCAACTTCCTGGGCACGCTCGCATTTGCACTGGTATTGCTCGATGCCCGTCGGCGCAGTGGCTCCTGGCGCCTGGCAGGTCTGGCAGTCTTTCTTGCCGGAGTAATGACGATCAACAATCTGACGACGCGACCACAGAACTGGGCATGGGCGCCGTTTATGGCGTATGTCACCATCCTCGGCGCCTACACGGCGCGGCAGGTCGGATGGCGCGCGCTCCTGGCACTTCCACCGCTGATGATTTTTTGGGTCAATGCTCACGGGTCGTTTGTGCTCGGTCTGGCGTTGCTCGCACTCTCGTGCGTCGGCGAAGGAGCACGGATACTATTGCGCCAGCCGGATGCACCCGCCCTGCGACGGCTGGCGGCGCTGGCGGCGACGGCAGGTGCGACTCTGGCAACAACGGTGGTAAACCCGATCGGCGTGGATATTTTCGGGTATGTGCTGAAATTGCTGACCGATCCGCCGAGTCAGGGGCTGGTGAACGAGTGGCAGCCGCCCACAGTGCGGAGTCTGGCAGGGCAGGCATTCTTTCTGGCAACACTGCTGCTGATAGCAGCGCTGGCGCTTGGTCGCCGCCGCCTGCACCTGACCGACACTCTTCTGCTGTGCGCTTTCCTCTGGCTGGCGTGGAGCGGGATGCGATATGTGGTCTGGTTCGGCATGCTGGTGATGCCGATGCTGGCGCAGTGCATGGCGCGTCCTGCGGCGCGTCCAACTCCGCAGCGCGGTGATCCGTTTGCGGGTGTTCTTGCGCTCACGCTGGTCGTTGGGGTGGCGGCGCTGCAACCGCCGTTCAAGCCGTTGCTTGCTCTGCCAGCGCCGTACCGGGCGCTGTTCGCTGATGTTCCCGGCGCACCGCTGCTCTACAGCGCCGACACGCCGGTCGGCGCTGCGGCATACCTGCGCGATCACTCTGGCGGACGGCTGTTCAACGACATGGCGTATGGCTCGTACCTGATCTGGACGCTTCCCGAACCAGAGGTGTTTGTCGATACGCGCGTCGAACTCTACCCACTCACCCTGTGGGAAGATTACCTTGCCATCGGCGAGGCGCGCAATTATGCAACATTGATGGAACGCTACGGCATCGAACGGACGTTGCTCAGTCGATCACGGCAGGCGCCGCTGGTTGCTGCGCTTGCCCGTGATCCCAACTGGATTGTTGAGTACGAAGATCGTTTCTCGATTGTGTATCGTCGTGAAAGGTGACGGGTCCGACCATGCCTTCGACTTCGACGCTGGAATCGGTTTCGGAACAACAGGCGCGCTTGCGCCCAACGCTCGATCAGGTCTATATCGCCACAGCACTCATGCTCATTGCATTGCGTCCGCTGCTGACCCCCATTCCACCACACGACTTCTGGTGGCATATGGCGAACGGGCGCATCATTGTCGAAAGCGGAACGATCCCGCAGGTTGACCTGTTCTCCTACACACGCGCTGGCGAGCCATTCTTCAACCAGGGATGGCTGGCGCAACTCCTGATGGCGTTGCTGCATCGGATCGGCGGCTTGCCGCTGATCATCGTCGTGCAGGCGCTGGTGCTGACGCTCGCGTATGGCATCCTGTTGCGCCTCTGCATCCTGCGCACCAACCGGGTGCGCTTGAGTGTCGCCATTCTGTTGCTGGCGACGCTGCCGCTCTCGTTCGATAACTGGACAGTGCGCCCACAAACGTATGTATTCCCGCTCTTCGCCGGGTATCTGACGGTATTGACCGAATATCGCCTCGGCATGGCGCGTCGTTTGTGGCTGTTGCCGATCCTCATGGCACTGTGGGTCAATATGCACGGCTCGTTTGTGTTGGGTTTTGCATTGATCGGTCTTGTGTTCACAGGCGAAGCGATCCGGCGCTGGCGTGAGCGAGGTTTATCTCCCGGCGTTATCGACACATCGCTCATTGGGTGGGGAGCGGCGGCGGCTCTTGCAACGCTGCTCAATCCGCGCGGCGTCGAGGTGCTCGGGTACGTGACGAATCTGATCGGCAGCAGCCAGGTGACCGAACTGGTCACCGAATGGTCGCCGCCGACCATCCGCGACATCAATGGCGCGATTTTCTTCCTGTTCGTCATTGTGACTGCGCTGGTGATGATCTACGCGCGCTCCAGACCCAACCCGACCGATCTCTTGTTATTCGGCGCGTTCCTGTGGCTGGCGCTCGGCGCCACGCGCAACATCGTCTGGCTGGGGTTCGTGGCGACGCCGCTCCTGGCGACGCAGGCGGCCACCTTGCTGCCGCCGCCGCCCCCCCGACGGTTTCAGGGCGTTCCAGCAATGAATGCTGCGCTCATCGGTCTGCTGGCGACTCTGTTGCTGATCGGCTCACCATGGGTCAAACCGGCGCTGCTGCCGCCGGAAGTCGGCGCGCTGCTGGCAAAAGGCACGCCGGTGGAGGCGACGCGGGCGCTTCAGAGCCTGCCGCAGCGCCCCCAGCGGCTGTTTCACGCGATGAGTTACGGGTCGTATCTGATCTGGGCAGCGCCGGAGCAGAAAGTCTTCATCGATCCGCGGATCGAGTTATACCCCTACGACCAGTGGCGTGACTACATTCTGCTCGGTCAGGGCGTCGATGTCGAGGCGCTGCTGGCGAAGTACGCCATCGACGGCATGATGCTGAGCGTCGAAGAACAGAAGCCTTTGCTGGAATATGTCCGCTCCCGCCCTGATCGATGGCGCGAGGCGTATGCGGATGAGGAGACGGTGGTGTTGGTAGCGTTGAACGTCCAACGTTGAACGTTTTACTCATACCGCAGCGCATCGATTGGGTTCAGGCGCGAGGCGCGAATAGCAGGATAGATGCCGAAGATCAACCCGACCGCAATAGAGGTCAGTGTGGCGAGTAGAATGGCATCGAGTTGCACGCGCGCCTCGGCGCCTTCCGCCACCCCTTGCAGCAGCGCCGTTCCCAGCGCCGAGAGCGCATAGCCAAGGGCAATGCCGAGCAGTCCGCCGAGCAGACTCAGCATCGTCGCCTCGATAACGAACTGAAACCGGATGTCGCGTCGCCGCGCGCCGACCGCCTTGCGCAGCCCGATTTCGCGGGTACGTTCAGTTACCGAGACGAGCATGATGTTCATAATGCCGATCCCGCCAACCAATAGCGAGATCGCCGCAATAGCGCCCAGAAATGCAGTCAAAGCGCCGGTGATCGTGCCAAACGAAGCGATCAGGTCCTGCTGCGTCACAATCGTAAAGTTGTTGTCCTGAAAGGTCAACCCGTTCCGACGGCGCAGCACGTCGGTCACCTGATCGATCACATCATCGATGCTGCGTTCATCAATCGCCTGGATGTAGACCACGCTCACATCGATCCGGCTCAAAGCGCCCGGCGGCGGCGGGAACAGGCGCGTCTGCGCCGTGGAGATCGGCACGAACACCAGATTGTCCTCGCTGGGACCGAAGTTGCCGCCACGCGGCGCCATTTCGCCGATCACCTCGAAGCTGACATCATTGATGCGAATCCGCTTCCCAATCGGGTCTTCGTCGGGGAAGAGCGACGTGCGCACATCGGCGCCAATGACCGCCACACGCGAGCGCAGATCGAGTTCGGTTTGATCGAAGAACCGACCGCTGGACACCCTGGCATTGCGCACCTGCGGATAGTTGGGCGTCACCCCGGCGACGCGCCCATCAAAACTGGCGCCAGAGTAGACGATCAGTGCGCCACGGGTCAACTGCGGCGTCACGGCGGCGGCGGCCGGAACGTTGAGCGAATCGGCGAGCGCCGCAACATCCTCATTCGTCAGGCGCGGCGGCACGCGCCGGTTCTGTTCAGGGTCATTGGTTCCGGGGAACACAAAAACCAGGTTCGATCCCAACCCCTGCAATTCGCGCGTCACCAGCGTTTGGATCGCGCCGCCGAGCGCAAGAAGGGTAATCACCGCACCGACGCCGATAATAATGCCGAGCATCGTGAGCGCCGAACGCAGTTTATTGGCAGACAGGCTGTTCAGGGCGATGCGAATGGTTTCAACAAGACTCATGGGCGATGTCTGACTGATAGAAAGCGGAGCGCCTCACCTTTTGGACGACTCACACAAAGGCACGAAGGCACGGAGAGAGCATAACAGTAGCGTTGTGGGTCAGGCTTTTTGCCTTTGATAGGGCTTATAGCGCGCACAACCACATCGAAATGGATGTGACCTGATCATCTTTATTGAGATTAGCCGCATTGGTCAGCAGCCCCTGTTGTAATTGATCCCAAATCTCGCCAGCCATTTTCTTTTCAATCGCCGCCCCTATAAAGAAAGTATACGGAGCATGGCTTGTCTTTGCAAATGCCTCACGAATACGATCAAGCGCTGCTCGTGCCGTTTTCCAGTGCTCATCTGCGCCTGCGAGATCGATGCCGCCCTTAAGTTCACCCAAAGCGACGTAGGAATCGGCAGATTTATACTCCGTATTTTGAAGCGCATCAGGGTCAAGATTGAACAAACACATATCCACGTTGTTCCCCATCAAAGGTACGAGAAGATTGTAGATCGGATTGCGCGACTGACCATTGTTTTCCCAATTCAATCCACTTAATGACAATTCAATATCCAGGTCATTAGCATTCATATCAATCCACTGCTTCGTCTTTGAATACCGCCATTTATAACTGATGCCAGCAATTCGCAGCGCTGCTATGATGGCCCGGGTCAGTTTCCTCTGCGCCAGGACGCCGCCGATGTTCCGCATTGAACCGCCAAGCGTGTCACCGCGCGTCAGTAGAAACCGGAACACCAGTTCTTCAACGAACTTCTCGCCCGCTGGCTCAAGAAAATTTTCGATAAGACCATGAATAGCCATTCGCTTATCTTCTGATTGGAGATGAACCAGAGCCTTATCAGATACGCCCGCTGCTGCGAGGAGACCCGCTTCTATGCCAGGGAGAGTGCGCAGGTCAGCAGGCGTTCTGGCTTGTGATGCAGCCGCCTGCAATGCTCGCGCTTCGGCAACATAAGCGTTGCACGACGATTCTTTTCAAGCGCGAGGGCTACAAACCCTGCACGTGTCGCCTCGTAGCTTGTGACGAGATCATCACTGGAAGCAAGATGACGTTGATAAGGAGGGAAGGACATCATATCTTTCTCCAAACGTAAATGCATTTACGCAACTCTTCACGTCCGTGCTCACCCATCTGTTGACTGCTATTTCCTTTGCCGCCTGGCAAAACAAGGATGCTTTCCGTATGAAAGCCCAACTTCTCGGCAATGTCAGAAAGGATCATATCTACTGAAATACTTGCACCCGCATAGCGAACGTTATCGTTGATCATAAATAACATCGCATTAGGTTTCAAAATCCGTGCACATTCTGCAATGATGCACGCCATTTCATAAAAATAACCTCTAACCATTCTGGGAATACCATTGTTGTTCGAAAGACCTGCCGTTTTCTGATCCTCGAGATACTTTAGAATAGATTGTAATAGTTCTTGCTCTTCTGCAGCAGATAGCGCCGTTATCCATGTCGGATTAATACTTAACAGGTCTTTTGCCCGATTCTCTACCGTGCAACTGAGCATCTCCTGTCGAAGTTTCGATAGCCTTTGCTCACTGATACCCAGCAACGCCAGTTTCAATGCATATGTGCGTGTGTAATCATAGCGATTACAGTAAGGAGGAGAGGTCATAATAACGTCGTAGACGCCATCCGGCAATTCGGGCAATATTCGAAGACAAGAGCCATCATACAATCGAATCTCCCCCTTCCTCTTTTCGGCGAAAAAAAGCTTTTTTGATAAACAGGAGCAGCATCTGCTATAATTTCGTTTATCTTACCACAAATTGCCTGATCAAACCCAGGAACGACACCTTTATCGAAAATCTTTTTGCCTTGTGTGCGACCGGATCGATAGTCCCAACGAAGATATTGACCATCCTTTCGAGTGAAACTGATCGACTCCAGAACGCAGAGTAAAGCGAAGCGTAGAACAGTCTGAACTCTGCTATTCTCTTGCTGCAGGGCGCCAACATACCTTTCGATAGCTTCTTTCGTTTTTTCAGAGTAAGCCCCCCTTGTAATCCGAAACTCTGGCAGGGCAATCCGCACTTCCGACATATTCCAAACCTTCTCTTCCGCCCAGTAGCGCAGTCTTTCAAAGTCTTCGGGCGTAAACTCTATGTCAAGGATTTGTTTGGTTACAATGATTTCTTGCCCGATGGGAAGTAATTCAATACCATCTGCGTCCAGTCCCAGCGAACTCGCTACAAACAAAGTCGTGCCGCTGCCTGCAAATGGATCAAGGACTCTTCCCTGGACGATACCATAGTGAGAAAACAAATACTCAACCAGAGAAGCTGAGAATGCCTCCTTGAACTTATACCATCGATACACAGGTCTGGTTTTATTCGCCTGAAAACTGACAAGAAGACGAGAAAGCGATGGTTGAACGACAAACTTACTTTTGAAGCGTTGGAAGAGTTGATGATCGAGGCGACTTATGTCGCTCAGACTCACATAGTGTTTACTGATGAGCGTATGAGGAACGTTGACCGGACTCAGCATCATTGTCCTCCCTCATGTTCCTCCAGCCACGCGCGCGCAGCAGCGACGTCGCAGGTGATCTGCGCCACCAGCGCCGCAATGCCGTCGAACTTTTGCTCGCCGCGCAGCCGATGCAGAAACATCAGCCGCAACTCTTCGCCGTAGACTTCGCCGCTGAAGTCAAGCAGGTACGCCTCAACCGTCCGTCGTGTTCCATCGAATGTCGGGCGCACGCCGACGTTGGCCACTGCTCCATAGGTGACGCCGTTGAGCACGGCGCGGCAGACATACACGCCGTGTGATGGCAGCATGCGGCGCGGATCAACATTGATGTTGGCAGTCGGAAAGCCAATCGTGCGCCCGCGCCGGTCGCCCTCGACAATGGGACCGCGTAGACCGTAGGGGTAGCCCAGCAGCCGGTTCGCGGCCACAATATCACCGGCATTCAGCGCAGCGCGAATGCGCGTTGAACTGACAACTTCGCCGTTGAGCAGAAACGGCTCGACGCGATGCACCGTGTAACCCAACGTCTGACCGATGGCTGCCAGGCGATTGGCGTTCCCCTCACGTCCGCGTCCCAGGGTGAAGTCCCAACCGATACAGAGTTCGCGGAGTGCCAGTGCGCCGCAGATACGCGCCATGAACTCGTGTGCCGTGAGCGCCATCAACTCGGTGGTGAACGGTATGACAATCATCAGATCGACGCCAAGAGCGGCGATCAACTCTGCGCGCTCGGTAATCGTCGTCAGGGTAGGACGTTCATTGCCCGGACGCACGACGACATCCGGGTGCGGATCAAAGGTCAGCACTGCCGCCTGTCGTCCAAAGGCGCGCGCGCGCTGCACCGTTGCGCTGATCAGATGGGCATGCCCGCGATGGACGCCATCGAAAGCGCCAATTGTGAGCACCGTCGGCAATTCGTTGATCGGCTGCGGGAGACCGTGAACAATCTTCATGCATCAGTCCAATCGAATACTTTTATCGGGCGCCAATGACTGCCATCATACCGCAACAACGCCAGCAATGCACCATCGGGAGCGTGCGCACGCGCCTGTGATGGCGCATCAGCCGGAGCAGGAATCGCGAGACCGTGCCGGATCCGGCGGGCCTGCTCTTCATCGAGGCGCAGGGCATGCCAGTCTGCAACCGCAATCTCTGGCGGCAAGAGCCGCCGACGCAGCGCCTCGTGCACGTCGGCAGGCGCCTCCTCTTCCAGCACATCGAGCGGTATCGCGTCTTCGACACGAAAGGCGCCCACCGCCGTGCGCCGGAGCGCTGTGAGATGCGCGCCGCATCCCAGCGCTACACCCAGATCCCGTGCCAGTGCGCGAATGTATGTGCCACTGCTGCATACCACATCGAGCGTCAGCAGAGGCGAATTATATTCAACTACTTCGAGTCGCTCGATATGCACCTGGCGCGGTGGCATTTCGACCGTCACCCCGGCGCGCGCCAGTTCATACAGGCGACGCCCCTGGTAGTGCAGCGCCGCGTACATCGGCGGCGTTTGCCAGGTTATCCCCCGCAACGGCGCCAGCGCCTGCTCGATGATTGCGGCATCGAGCGGCGGGACCGGCTGCCGTGCGATGATCTCACCATCGGCATCGTCGGTTGTGGTCGTCACTCCCAGGCATACCGTCGCCAGGTAGCGTTTGAGCGTCCGGTGCTGCACATACTCAACCAACCGCGTCACTCCGCCGAGCGCAACCACCAGCACCCCGGTCGCTGCCGGGTCGAGCGTTCCAGCATGCCCAATGCGTCGTTGCCGGCTCAACCGCCGGATCCGTGCCACGACATCGTGCGAGGTCATGCCGGATGGCTTGTCGATGTTGAGAAAACCATGCATGAGTCCACTGCACAAAGGCTTCACCACCAAGGACGCGAAGCGCACGAAGGGGAAGAACCATGAAGCGCATGTCCTTTGTGTCCCTTTGTGCCCTTCGTGGTTTCGTGGTTAATACGGAACCGATGCGGTCCATGCTATGAGTCCACTGCACAAAGGCTTCACCACCAAGGACACGAAGCGCACGAAGGGGAAGAACCATGAAGCGCATGTCCTTTGTGTCCCTTTGTGCCCTTTGTGGTTACAGCTTTTTGCAGTGAAGTCATGCATGGCAGGCATTCGGCTCACAACGCGTTGGACGCTGCTAATTCCTTGAGCAAAGGAACGACGACCATCGCAGCTTCGGCGGGCGTCATCGGCAGATTGGCGCCAGCCGCCTGCGCGTGCCCGCCGCCGCCCCAGCGTTGCGCAATCGCTGCCACATTCAGCGGCGTCCGCGCCCGCAGGCTTATCTTCGTTGTGCCGTCGGAGCGCTCCTTGAACAAGGCCATCACCCGCGCCTCGCCGATCCGTTGCAACACCCGTATCACCTCGTCCGCCGCTTCTTCTTCAGCGCCGGTTTCCTCAAACATACGCTTCTCAACCGTTGTCCAGACAACGCCGTGTTCGCAACGGAGACCGGCGAGTGCACGCCCCATCAACGCCGCGCTGCTCGCAGGCAGCCCATAGTACACCGCGCGCACAATCTGCGCATGGTCGGCATCGGCTTCGAGGAGCGCCGCAGCCGCGCGCAGCGACGCCGGACGGGTGGCATTTGTTTGAAAACTCTGCGTATCGGTGGTCAACCCAAGCAACAGGCAGGTGGCAATCGCGTTGGTGATCGGCGCCCCCATCGCGCAAAACAGGCGATAGAGCAGATCGCACGTCGATGCCGAGTCGGGATCGACCAGATTGAGGGTGGCGCCGCCATCATTCGTCACGTGATGATCGATGACGACAACAGGCAATGTCGCCAGGGTCGCCGCGTGCTCATCGTAGATCGGACCGATACGAGTCAGGTGGGCGGTATCGACCAGGATGGCGAGATCGGCAGGCGGCAGCGCCATACCCGACTGATAGAGCACAATCTGATCGGCGCCGGGGAGCCAGCCGGCATAGCCTGGAATAGGCGGCGTCAGGATCGCCGTGCGTTGCTTGCCCAGCGCGCCAAGTACGTGCCAGACTGCGAGGGAAGCGCCGACCGCATCGCCATCGGGGTTGATATGAGTCAGAATGAGAATATGCTGCGCAGCGGCGATCCGTTCAGCAAGCGGCGCTGCAAAGAGGGCGGGATCATTGAAGATCATGCAGGCGTCCTGTGAAGATGATACACCGTATGTCCGGCACGTTTTTTGACTTCCTTCATACGCAGCTGATGGCGGCGTCCCAGCGCCGGGATCAGGCGATTGAGACCGCTGACGACCACAAACCAGTACTCGCCGCCGGGTCGGAGGTGGTCCAGCGGCTCAAGGATGAACTCACGTTCGATTGCCTCATCGCCGATTTTTGCCGGGATGTTGGAGACGATCAGATCGAAAGGAAGATCCGGAACGTGCTCGAATCCGACGCTCCCAATCACCTCGACGTTCGGCGTCTGATTGAGTGCGGCATTGTAGCGCGCATAGCGCACCGCCAGCAAATCGCGATCAACGAGAATGACGCGCGCCTGTGGAAACCAGCTCGCCAGGACGATCCCGATCACGCCGCAACCGCATCCCAGGTCGAGGATCGTCTGCGGCGGTTGCGGTGTGATGGTGCGCAGGAACAGATCGGTCCCCTCATCGACCTGGTACGACGAAAAGAGCGTATGCGCCACATCGAACACGAACGTTCGACCACGGCAGGCATAGGAAATCCGCTTCTTATAATAGACATCGACAGGGGACGCGACCGTCGTCATTTCACACCAGTCTCTCGCGGCAAACCATTGCGTCAGCCACTACTCCACCGATTGATCATCTTCGGGTTGGTTTGGCTGAGAACCGGCGCGCTCAGCGGCAGCGCGCCTGAGCACTTCATCGATATGCAGACTGTAATCGACCGACGTATCGAGGATCAGTCGCAATTCCGGAACGAAGCGCAGGTAATTCAACTCTTCGGCGAGGCGACGGCGCAGGAATCCTTTTGCGCGTTCGAGCGCCGCCATCGTCTCCCGACGTTCCTCCGGCGTTCCCATAACCGAGATCCGCACCCGCGCGATCTGCAGGTCGGCGGTCACTTCGACGCCGACGACCGTTGCGAAGCCAATCCGAGGGTCTTTCAGTTCATACTGAATGATCTCCCCCAGAATACGCTGAATCTCGTGCCCGAGTTGTTCGGTGCGCTTGCTCATACAGTGCGTTCCACCCGCTCCCTGCGATAGAACTCCATCGTATCGCCGGTCGTAATGTCGTTGAACCCTTCGACAATCAGGCCACACTCATATCCCGACTGAACTTCGCGAACATCGTCTTTGAAGCGTTTCAGGCTGGCGATCTTGCCATCGTGAATGACGACGCCGTTGCGCAGCACACGCACATTGTACTGGCGTGTAATCTTACCCTCGGTCACATACAACCCGGCCACAATCTCACGGGTCGGCAGGCGGAAGGTATTGCGCACCTCGGCGAACCCTTCGGTCACCTCGCGATACTCCGGTTCCAGCATGCCGATCATCGCCTTTTTGATATCTTCGGTCAACTGGTAAATAATGCTGTAGAATCGGATATCGACGCCATACTGCTCGGCCTGCCGGCGCGCTGCCGGGTCGGGGCGAGCATTGAACCCGATGATAATCGCGTGCGATGCAATCGCAAGGTTGACATCGCTCTCGGTAATCGTGCCGGTGCCACGATGGATAATCCTGATCTGCACCTCATCGGTATTGAGCTGGCTCAGCGCGTGTTCGATCGCGCCAATCGATCCCTGCACATCCGCCTTCAGGATGATGTTCAGTTCCTTGATCTTTCCCTGCTGGATCGAACTGAACAATCCATCGAGGCTCACGCCGCGCGTATTTGCCATTGCCTCGATGCGCTGCTTACGCTGCCGTTGCAGTGCAATCTCGCGCGCAACGGTCAGGTCTGGCATCACCTGCAGAATATCGCCCGCCTGTGGCACATCATTCAATCCCAGAATAACCACCGGCGTGGCCGGTTCGGCAAAGCGCAGGCGTTTCCCGGCATCGTTGAACATCGTGCGGATCGTACCGGTCGTCCCTCCGACCAGCACATTATCCTCGAGGCGCAGGGTGCCGTTCTGCACGAGCACCGTCGCCACCGGACCGCGCGTGCGATCCATTTCGGCTTCGACGATCGTGCCTACTGCGGGCGCATTCGGATTCGCCTTGTACTCATTGAGATCGGCGACGAGCAGAATAATTTCGAGCAATCCGTCGATATTCTTCTTCAGTTTGGCGGAAACCTCGACCGATGGCACATCGCCGCCGAACTGCTCGACGATCACCCCTGCATTGGCGAGTTGTTGACGCACGCGATCCGGGTTGGCATTCGGCGCATCGATCTTATTGATTGCCACGATCATGGGCACATTGGCCGCTTTCACGTGTGAGATCGCCTCGAGGGTTTGCGGCATCACACCATCATCGGCAGCCACCACCAGCACGACGATGTCGGTCACCTGCGCACCACGCGCGCGCATTGCCGTGAACGCCTCGTGGCCAGGCGTGTCGAGAAAGGTGATCTTCCGTCCGTGCAATTCGACCTGATACGCGCCAATGTGCTGAGTAATGCCGCCCGCCTCGCTCTCTGCCACGCGGGTCGAACGGATCGCGTCAAGCAGTTTCGTCTTTCCGTGGTCGACGTGCCCCATAATCGTAACGACCGGCGGGCGCGGCTTCAGATCCTTTGGATCCTGCGCCGCGAGCACATCACGGATATTCTCGACGACCCCCTCCAGTTGTGGCGGCACATATTCAACGGTTTCGATGCCAAAATCAGCAGCGATGACCGCTGCGGTTTCATAGTCGATCTGTTGATTGATATTGGCGACCACACCCGCCTTCAGCAGCGCCTTCAAGATTTCGGAAGCGCCAACGCCGGTCGCTTCCGAAAACTCACGCACCGTCATAGAGACCGGCAACGCGATCGGTCCTTTTGGTCGCACCGGAACGCGCACTGTCGTGGTTGGGCGCGTTAACGTACTCGAAGCGCGTGCAGTTGTTGCGCTCGCGCTGCGCCCGCTGCGATTGCTGCGCCCCCCTTCATTTTCGACCACACTTTCTTCGCGCCGGCGTCCATCACCGCCACGACCGCTGCCACGCCCACCGCCGGAACCGCCCGAACCGCGTCCGCCACCCGAACCACCCGAACCGCGTCCGCCGCCTGGACTGCCTGGACCGCGTCCACCGCCCGGACCGCCCGGACCACGCCCGCTGCCTGGACCGCCCGGACCACGCCCGCTGCCTGGACTGCCCGGACCACGCCCGCCGCCGGAACCGCCCGGACCACGCCCGCCACCAGCGACCTGGCTGTAATCATGCGCATCAACGGCGCTCTGACGCCCAAAAACATCCATACTATTCATCGTTGTTCCTCCTTGCTACAGGCCAGGTTCGCGGTTGACGCGCGCTATCGTTTCTGCAATGCTTCGCTCTGATGCTGGCGGAGGAAGCAACCGGACTATTCCGCCGCCATCGACGGCGGCAACGTTCGCGCGTATGCTTCAAGCGCTGCAATGTCATCTGGATGCAACGCATCGATTCGCAGCGCACGCTCCAGAGCACGACGTCGAAGCGCCTGATCCCAGCACGCCGGATCGGTACACAGATAGGCGCCGCGCCCATTCCGTTTCCCGGTCGGATCGATATGCACGCGGCCATCGGCGTCACGCACCAGGCGAATCAACGTGCGTTTCGCATCGGTACGGCGACATGCGACGCATGTGCGCTGCGGCACATGCTTCGGACGCGGTCCCTTCTGCTTTTTTCTGGTCGTCTGCGTCACAGCGTCACCCATGCCGCGCTACTCCTCGCCTTCGACCTCGTCATCCTCATCGTCAACAAGCATGTACGACGCCACCAGGCGATCGCCGCGATAGATGTACAGTTTTTGCGGCGTTGCGCGTAGTTGCACCGTTTCGCCGACGAGGTCATCGCCAAGCGGACCGTAGCGATGCTTCCGGTACACGATCGTCCCATCGGCGTACACTTTGCGCGTCTCGACCTTTGCGGTCGCCAGCGCTGCCTCGGTCGCCAGCGCTTCCGCCTCGGCTGCGTCCCGCGCTTCCGCTGCGGCGCGCTCCTCATCGAGCAGCGCCGACGCGCTCTTGATATCGATCCGCCAGCCGGTCAGCTTTGCTGCCAGGCGCACATTCTGCCCCTCTTTGCCGATCGCCAGCGACAGTTGCTTATCCGGCACGATAACCGTTGCAGCGTGCTCATCGTCGCGCAACTGCACCTCGACGACCTGTGCCGGCGAGAGCGCATTGGCGATGAACTCTTTTGGATTCGATGACCACTGCACGACATCGATCTTTTCGCCATTTAGTTCGTTGACGATGTTCTGGATGCGAATGCCGCGCATCCCAACGCACGAACCGACTGGATCAATGCCCTCCTGCCGCGCTGCGACCGCCACCTTGGTGCGGATGCCCGGCTCACGCGCAATCGACTTGATCTCGACGGTGCCATTATAAATCTCCGGCACCTCCATCTCGAACAGGCGCGTGATCAGATTTTTGTGCGCACGCGATGCGATCAGTTTCGGACCGCGGTCCTCGCGCCGGATTTCCATCAGGTAGACCTTCAGGCGCTGCCCGTGGTAGTAGCGATCGGTTTCGACCTGCTCCTTCGGCGGCAGAATGGCTTCGGCTTTGCCCATTTCGAGAATGACATTGCCCTTCGCCATGCGCTGCACGGTCGCCGTGACCAGTTCACCCTCACGGTCCATGTACTCGCCATAGATGTGTTCGCGCTCAACTTCCTTGATCCCCTGAAGGATGACCTGTTTCGCCGTTTGCGCCGCGATCCGACCGAAATCTTTGGGCGTGGTCTCGACCACGACCGACTCGCCCAGTTCAACATCGGGCTTGATCCTGCGGGCGCTCTCCAGATCGATCTCAAAGCGCTCGTCGAAGACATCGTCAACGACCTGCTTTTCGGAGTAGACGCGCGCCGTACCGGTAATCGGGTCCAGTTTGACCGAGATCTCCATCGGCGGCGGGCTCGGTCCGAGCGTCCGGCGATACGCTGTCGCCAGCGCCTTTTCCATGACTTCGACAATGGCTTCCTTGGGAATGCCGCGCTCGGAAGCAATCTGTGAGATTGCTGCATAAAAATCGCTTTTCATTGTATCCTCAGCGTCGTGCTTGCGCAGCCGCTCAACCGCCCGATGATCACGCTAACAATAAGAAAAGTGGGGGACGCCCACTTTTCCACACAACCGCGAACTCGTGGCTTATAGTATACCATTTTCGCACCACAGACGCAAACTGTTGCGCGACAGGCACACAGAATCGCCCGCCTCACAGGATATTCTTCCTGTCAGCAACCCCTGACCCGACTCTGGCGCGGCGCCCGAACGGTATCCCTGTAGAGTCGTGGCAGACGGGAGGCGTGGCATGCTGGCGAAAGTTTATAGCAGCGCCGTGATCGGTCTCGAAGGCGTACTGGTCGAGGTCGAGGTCGATATTGCGCAAGGATTGCCGGGTTTTACCATCGTCGGCCTTGGAGACACCGCAGTGCAGGAGAGCCGGGAGCGGGTGCGCGCCGCCGTGCGCAACTGCGGCTGTTCGTTCCCGATGAAGCGGATTACGGTCAATCTGGCGCCAGCCGACCTGCGGAAAGCCGGTCCTGCCTATGACCTGCCCATTGCGATTGGTCTGTTGTTGGCATCGGAACAGGTGCAGGGCGATGTCTACGATGCGGTATTCATCGGCGAACTGGGACTCGACGGCGCGGTGCGCCACACGGATGGCGTGTTGCCGATGGTCGCCATCGCCAAGGAACAGGGCATCCGGCGCGTCTTCGTACCGCAAGAAGATGCCGCTGAGGCGGCGCTGGTCAGCGGGATCACCATCATTCCAGTGCAGCGCCTCAATGACCTGACGGCGCACCTGAGCGACGCGAAGACATTGCCGGCGTATGTGGGAACTCCTATCGACGCGGCGCCAACGCCGGTCTACCCGGTCGACTTCAGCGTTGTACGCGGGCAGGAGCACGTCAAGCGCGCCCTGGAAATCGCCGCCGCCGGCGGTCATCACGTGCTGATGACCGGCAGCCCCGGCTCCGGCAAGACGCTCATGGCGCGCGCGCTCATCTCGATCCTGCCGCCGCTGACGATGAGCGAGGCGATTGAGGTGACAAAAATCTACAGCGTCGCCGGACAGTTGCCAAAGGATACCCCGCTGATCCAGCAGCGCCCATTCTGTGCGCCGCACCACACCACCTCGCTGGCGGGGCTGGTCGGCGGCGGCGGGGTGCGGGTCAAGCCTGGCATGATTTCGCTGGCGCACCGCGGTATCCTGTTCCTCGACGAACTTCCGGAGTTTGGCAGCAAACTCGATGTACTCCGCCAGCCGCTCGAAGATCGCGTCATCACACTGAGCCGCGCCGTCGGGAGCATTACCTACCCGGCATCGTTCATGTTGATCGCCGCACAGAACCCCTGTGTGTGCGGATGGTATGGCGACCCGGAGCGCCAGTGCACCTGCACGGCAGCGGCGGTTGCGCGGTATCAGCGTCGGGTCAGCGGACCGGTGCTCGACCGGTTCGACATGTTTGTGTATGCGCCGCGCGTTCCCTTCGACAAACTGAACACCCTGACCCCTGGCGAGGAGTCAGCGGCGATCCGCGAGCGGGTGATTGCCGCGCGACAGATCCAGGAGCGCCGGTTTCGCGGCACACGGCTGCTCACCAACAGTGATATGGGTCCGGCGGAGATCCATCAGCACTGTCAGCTCAACAGCAACGGTCAACTCATTATGCACAACGCCATGCGCCAGCACGACCTCTCGGCGCGCGAGTATCACCGGACTCTCAAACTGGCGCGCACCATCGCCGATCTCGCCGGTTCCGAACAGATTACAGCGCAGCATCTGGGAGAAGCGTTACAGTACCGCTTGCAGCCGGTAGAATAAATGCTTATGGCAGCGATCAGCCTGTATGTAACGCTGCCGCAACCATGATGAGAAAGGTCGCCACGAACCAGTGGATCAGAAAGGGCCAGACGAACGATCGGGTGCGCCATGTCACCCAACCAAAGCCAAAGCCGCCGATAATGGTGAAGAACGTCTCCAATTCCGGCTTGCCGATATGCGCCATCACAAATGGCACAGACTGGAGCCATAACGCTTCGGGACCAAACCGCCGCGCATAAGCGAACAGAATCCATCCACGAAACAGAAACTCCCAGCCGATCAAATCGAGAAACGTCGTCCACGGCAGACCCGCCGTCATATCCCGGTAGTATGCATTGAGTTCAGGATCGCGCTGCCCAAAGACGTACAGGATCGGCGCCATGATCGCTGCGCCCAGTATTGTCAGAACCATGCCCGCTTTCCAGTCGCCGAGGGTAAACCCATACCAACGCGGATGCTCGCGGAAGATGACGATGATCACCAACAGCGGAATAATCAGGTAAGAGGATGACGCGATCCCAGTACTTGAAGGGGGTTATGCTCCGATAATCGTCGAAGACGAGCAAGATCAGGCTGATCACGGTGACCGCAACCATCTTCCAGTCGAACACAAGCCGTTCACCGATCAGCCATTCGATAAGGGACGCGCGTCGCATTGGCGCTTGTTGCTCAATGTGCGCCTGATGAGGTTCGTTGCTCACACGCCGCCGCCTGTGTGTCATATGTCGCGCCTCCGGGTTCTGCGAGCGGTCGCTGTCTGGCGGGCAGGGAAGCGTCGGCATCGTCCGGCGACCGGTTTGCAAGGCTGCACCCCTGGTGGTTGGCGGTCTTTGGGAACATCAACCATACCTCCGGCATACCTGCGCCGCTGGGTCGCGCGTCCTCGGAGCTGCGGGCTAATGAACATTAAAGCATTAAATCCGGTATGCAGGCTGGCGAATGAATTTGCGCCTGTGGGGCCTCCGGCCGGCCACCCGCCTGCGCGGGCGGGAGAGCGTCGGCGCAGGCCGACGCCCGGCGCGCACGCGCCCCAAGGCGCGGTTTCAACCGCCAGCCAGAGCATGCCGATTGTATGAAGTTCACGCCGCAATCAATCGACCCGCAGCACAAGTTTTCCGGCGTTGCGGTTCGCTTCCATCGCCCGATGCGCCTCGGCGGCATCGCACAGCGGATAGATCGTGTCGATGACCGGACGCAGTTCGCCGCGCGCCAATCGGTCGTGTGCAAATGCAACGAAATCGGCGGTGAGGGCGATCTTCTGCGGCAACGGTGTGCGTCGCAGGGTTGTGCCGGTCACGCGCAACCGCTTCGCCAGAATCGGACCCAGATCGATCGACCCTGCCGACCCTCCCAGGAACCCGATCAACTGCAACCGTCCATCGAGCGCCAGCGCAGCGGTGTTCTGCTGCCAGTAGGGTGCGCCGACAAAATCGAGGATCAGATCGACGCCGCGACCGTCGGTCGCTTCGAGCGCCCGCGTCGCAAACGACTCTTCACGGTAGTTGATCGCCAGTTCTGCGCCGAGTTCACGGCAGAGCGCCAGTTTCTCCGCCGAACCGGCGGTGGTGAAGACGCGCGCGCCGGCGACCCGCGCCAGTTGAATCGCTGCCGTGCCGACGCCGCTGGCGCCGGCATGAATGAGCACCGTCTCGCCTGCCTGCAACATCCCAAGCGTGAACAGGTTGAGAAAAGCGGTCAGGAATGCCTCCGGGATCGCCGCCGCCTCTTCAAACGACAGGTTCTCCGGTATGCGCATCGCCATGCCAGCCGGTATGACCGCCAGTTCGGCATATCCGCCGCCGGTCGTGACTGCCATCACCCGGTCGCCGATACGCCATTGACCGCCAGGAGTCAGGACTTCGCCGGCCAGTTCCAGCCCCAGGATCGGCGATGCCCCTGGCGGCGGCGCATAGGCGCCGCGCCGCTGCAACAGATCGGCGCGGTTGACCGCTGTGGCGTGCACCCGCACCAGGAGTTCGTCGGGACCAGGCGCCGGATCGGGCGCGTCGCCGTACCGCAAAACATCAGGACTGCCTGGAGTGTCGAACAGGATGGCTTTCATGGTTGCTCCTCGAGTGTCTGTCCCCATTCAAGATGTTTGACCCGTTTGAAGGCGTCACGCTCGCGTTTGAGCGCGCGATGCCACACAATACCGTCACGTGATGAGATCAGAACTTCCGCGTATGCTTTATTGAACGTTGGTTCGCGAATAACCCGCCCCCAGACAGAACGTTCAGGCTGAAAGCGGGCAAGCGCGGCATAACTGTACTTGGCGTCTTCCCACGGCGACGGCGCACCGCGCGCACGCCGCTGAAACTCGGGGCGGCGCAGCCGTTGCGGAAAGTGGCACCAGTCGTCGCTGAGCGGGCAGGGGCGGTCGTGAGTGCATGGCGCAATCGTGGCTGCGCCTGCGGCGAGCAGCAGGTCGCGCGCGCTGCGCACCACGGCAAACCCGGCAGGCGTGCCCGGTTCGACGATCAGGAGCAAACCGCGGGTGATGCGCCAGGCGGTTGCCACAATCGCGCTGCGATCCTCCGGCGATATTTCGCCAAGCACGTGGCCAAGCACGACCAGATCAAACCGCATGCCATGGTCCACGGGGGCTTGCAGGGTGCGTTGCACCCAGCGCGCGTTCCACAGCGCCGGGTTCGCGCTCGCGCGCGCAAAATCGCGCCCAAGGGCAATCAACGCCGGCTCGCGTTCCCAGGCAGTCAGATCACGGAGCGACGGCCAGCACACCGTGGCTGCCCACAGCGCCGTTCCGGGTCCGCTCCCCATATCGAGCATGGTTTCCGGCGCCCACGACGGAACGCGCGCAGCGGCGGCTTGCATTGCGCCGTACAGTTGCGCATAGGTGG
Source organism: Roseiflexus sp. (assembly GCF_057785375.1). NCBI lineage: Bacteria > Bacillati > Chloroflexota > Chloroflexia > Chloroflexales > Roseiflexaceae > Roseiflexus > Roseiflexus sp. The sequence goes on along the minus strand of NZ_JBYNRX010000018.1, from coordinate 19,894 downwards.
CCGGCATCAGGAGGGCGGCATACCCCAGGGCGTCGAGGCGGGTCTGTATGATCGGCGCTTCCCCCGTGTCATCGACGGCGCGGTACTGCTCGCTCAACATCCGCGCCGCATTCATCCAGCGCGTTGCGGGGATATGTTCCAGCGCCTGTGCGATAGCGCCGCGCAACTCGACGGGAATCGCGATCATACGCGGGTCAGGCGGCAAACGTTCAATCATAGGCAATGGCGATGCTCATCGGTGTGCATATTCACGGACTGACATGGTCACAGGATGCGCCAGAACACCTCCTCATTGTATCACCGAACCGACGCCTCATCCGAAGGTCATACGCCATTCGGCGGAACTGTTGCGCAGGAATGATCATCCAGCAATTCCGCCTTTCGTGACTGTTGTGCTGCGTCACCATGCGCTAGTGTAGAACCAGTGACCGCTACGATTTCCAAGGAGGAGCATCATGATAGCGCAACGCAACCGATCGTTTCCCTGGGGCGCCGTGATCTGGTCGAGCATCCTGATCGTCATTATTCCATTGGGCGCTGCGCTCGCCATGAGCGTCGGCTACGGTCTTGTCATCGGTTTCCAGACACGCGGCGATCCAGAAGCCATCAATGCCGCCATCACTGCACTTGCCGGCGCTGCCTGGTATCAGGCATTGCCAAAGGTGCTGCTGGCAACCGTGGCATTCTGGCGCGGCGCGCGTCTGGCGCGCCTTGTCACGCCGGCCACGCCGGCAGTGGTGAGCGCGGTTGTCCTGGCGTTCATTCTGCTGATTGTGCTGGTCATCACGCTCTTCAACGCGCCGCTCAGCGGCGAACAGATGATATCGTTCGCCGTCGATGCGATTGTGATGCTGGCGTGCAGTCTGGTTGGGGCGCGGGTAGCGCAGCGATAGGCGGGCAATCCGGAAGAGAGGGAGACCGTGATTGGAGCACGCTGGCAAAAGGTGATTCGTGATCTGTGGCGCTACAAGGTGCGCACCCTGCTCGTTGTGCTGTCGATTGCCGCTGGCGTCAGCGGGATTGGCACAGTCGCACATATGTTCACCATCATGTCGCGCGACCTGGTACAGAGTTACGCCGAGGTTCGTCCGGCGAGCGCAGTGGTGTACACCGATGACGCCTTCGACGACGAGATAGTGCGCGCCGTGCGTCGCCTGCCTGGAGTCGCCGAAGCCGAAGGGCGTCGGAGCCTGACGCTGCGCTTCCGCACTGCTGCACATCGCCCATGGCAATTGATCGAGATCTTCGTTCTGCCCGACGATGGCGAAACGCGGGTGAGCAAAGTGCGCCCCGAGATCGTGTTCGAACCCGATCCGGCCTCCTGGCCTCCTGGCGCATGGCCCCCGCCACGTCGCACGGTTGTGCTCGAGCGTACCTCACTGCTGGTCGGTTACCTGGGTCTGGCGCAGGCGCGTCTGAATGACACCATCACGGTCGAGACCGCCGACGGACGGATACGCACGATGCGCCTGTCAGGGCTGGCTTACGATTTTTCCCGCATGCCGGCGACATTCACCGGACGCGCTTATGGATATGTTAACCGTGAGACGCTGGAGTGGCTCGGCGGCGCACCCGGCTACAATGAACTCTATCTGCTGACCGATCATCCAGCCGATGCAGCGTACAACCAGCGTATCGCGGATCAGGTTCGCACACACGTCGAGCGCGCCGGCGTGCGGGTGATGCGGGTCGATGTGGCGCGACCAGGAGAATTGCCGCTCCAAAACTATTTTCAGGCGATCACGATTGTGCTTGGCGCCCTCGGCATACTGGCGCTCTTTCTGAGCGTTCTGCTCGTCACGAACACCATCACAGCGCTGCTGCTGCAACAGACACGACAGATCGGCGTAATGAAGGCGATGGGGCGCGTCCCGGTCAGATCGTGGGCGTCTATGCCGTATACGCGCTTGCATTCGGAATACTGGCGCTACCGCCGGCGCTGCTGGCATCACGGTTCGCCACCGAGGCATTCGTCAGCTTCCTTTCCTATTTCCTCAATTTCAAACTGGGCACGTTCACAACCCCTATCGGTGTGATTGTGCTCCACGTTGGTATGGCGCTGCTGGCGCCACTTCTGGCATCGCTCGCACCGGTGCTGAGCACAGCGCGGCTGACCGTGCGCGAAGCGATTGCCGGGCAACGCGAGGAGCGGCGCCGAAACAGCGTTCCACCACTGGCGACTGTGCGCGAAGCGACGGCGACATCCTGGCTGATTGCGCTCATCCCATCACCGGTGATCCTCTCGTTGCGCAATGCACTCCGGCGGCGGGGACGTCTGGCGCTGACGTTGATGACGCTGACACTGGCGACGGCAATTGTGGTTTCAGTGCTGAGCGTGCGTCGTTCGCTCTTTGAAACGTTCGAAATCATTCTGGCAACCTCCCGACACGACGTGCAGGTGACGCTGGTTCGTCCGTATCGTGTCGCACAGATCGAACACCTTGTGCGGCAGACGCCTGGCGTGACGGCGGTTGAAAGCTGGGGCAACGCGCTGGCATACCGCCTGCGACCCGATGGCAGCGAAGGACCGGCGATCGGCATCATTGCTCCGCCGATTGAAAGCGCACTCTTTACGCCGGAGATAGTTGAAGGGCGCTGGCTGCTGCCCGGCGACGCCCACGCACTGGTCATCAACGCCGATGTGCGACGTTTCGAGCCGGACCAGCGCGTCGGGCAGGGCGTTGTGCTGAAGATCGGGAACCGCGAGACAGCGTGGCAGATCGTTGGCGTCACCCGCGGGCTGCTCGGCGTGCCCTTCATGTACGCCAGCCAGCCATATCTGGCGCAGATCACCGGCGCCTTCGGGCAAACGCGCGAGATCCGGGTGGCTGCCGGCGCGCACGATCCAGACGCCCAACAGCAGGTAGCGACCGCATTGAGGGAGACGCTGGAAAACGCGGGGGTGAGCGTCGCGGTGGCGCAAACACGCGCCGACGAACGCGAACAGGCGGCCACATTGATCAATATTATCGTTTCATTCCTGCTCGCGATGGCGGTGCTGCTGGCAGCCATCGGCGGGTTAGGATTAACCGGCACACTGAGCCTGAATATTATCGAGCGCACCCGTGAAATTGGGGTCATGCGCGCAATTGGCGCATCGAATGATGCGTTGTACCGCATTGTTGTCGGCGAAGGCATAGCGCAGCCTGGCGAGCGCTCTGATCGGGACGGTGCTTGCCCTGCCGCTTGGCTATCTGTTGAGTAATGCTGTGGGACTGGCATTTTTGCAGATTCCATTGCTTTATCACTTCGCGCTGGACGGCGCCGCAATCTGGCTGGTGGCGGCGATAGGAATCGGCATTGGTGCGAGTCTCCTGCCGGCGCGCGCGGCGATCGGCTTGACGGTGCGCGACACGCTGGCGTATGATGGGTAATAGGGTGCACAGGTTGAAGGTGGGAAGGTTGAAGACGCCCCCGACCCTTGAGGTCTTTGCCGGGGATCGCGGGCTGTGACGGAACCTCACCGGCGGAATGGTTCTCGACACAAGGGCGGATGTCTTATGGGAAGATCAACCAGACATTGAACACTCTTGCCCGCGTTGACCAGCTCGCGGTTGGCATTGGCTTCGACCGGCTCAACCTGCGTTGGCTGAGCCGGTCGAAACCAACGCCAACCACAGGTGCAGGCGCGATTATCCAGGTTTTGTTTGATCTCCCTATCAGACAAGCCCTCACGTCGCATCGCCTGTGCGAGGCATCAGGCCGACCAGACTTCCTCTTCTTTCTTGCACCCCCCGCTTACGGGGGGATGGAGGGCGCGGGAGAAGAGCGTGGGGGACTAAGAGGGAAACAGGCATTGGAATGCGGAACAGGCATGTAATGCGCCTCTGTGTCCTCTGTGTCTCTGTGGTTTAAGCGGCAGGTGCGAAGGGTGTACGGCGGCAGACGGGAAAGAGCAGAGTTGCCATGGCGCCCCGGAACCGGAAACTCAGAACCACAGCCTTCAGCGCGCTCTGCGACGCAGTGCGCACATGGTGGCGCGCAACGCTTCCCAGCCGCACGATGATCATCGCGGTCGTCATGATCGTCGGCGCGCTGATCGCCGCTGTGACCGCACAACCTGATACGCCGCTCTGGCAGCAAGGGGCAGTCGTCGGCGCGCTGAGCATTCTGCTGGCGCTCAATCTGATCCCATCGTCGTCGGATGACCGTCCCCATGCGACTCCGCTGGGCAATGTCGCAATCCACCTGATCATCGCAAGCGCCCTCTACTTCATTGCGCTCGGTATGAGCAGCGGACCGGCGAGCACGGTCATTGCGACGCTCCTGTTTCTGCTGGTTGGTCAGGCGACATGGGGATTGCCCCTGGCGGCGGCGCTCGTCTATGCTGGCGGGATGGCGTCTGGCGTCTGCGCGATGATCGCCGTTCAGGTCGGCCTGGAAGCGGCGCTGCAAAGTGCTGCAAGCCTTGGTTTCGGCATTGTGTTCGTCGTCATGTTCGTCCAGATTTCCCAGCGGTACGAACAACAGACAGAGCAGGCGGAGTCGCAGCGTGCGCGCGCCGAGGAGTTGCTGGCGCAGTTGCAGGCAAGCCACAACGAACTGCGCGCGGCGCGCGAACGCGAGTTGAGAGTGGCGGCAATCGAAGAGCGGGTGCGCCTGGCGCGTGATATCCACGACGGACTTGGTCACTATCTCACCATCCTGAATGTCCAGTTGCAGGCGGCAGCGCGCCTGCTCCAGCGCGATCCAGAACGCGCCGCCGCCGTGATCGCCACGTGCCGCGAAGTGGCGCAGACAGCGCTCGACGAGGTGCGGCGCAGCGTCGCTGCCATGCAACCGTCGCCGCTCGACGGTCATTCACTCGATGTGGCGATTGAGCGTCTCATTGACGACTTCCGCACCTCGACCACCACCGACGCGCGCTTTGAGCAGTCGGGTGATCTGCCGGCGCTGCCGCAAACCCTGGCAATGACCCTGTACCGCGCCGTGCAGGAAGGGTTGACCAACGCCCGCAAGCATGGCAATGCCTCACAGATCATCGTCACACTGATATGCCAGCCGAAGACGGTGCATCTGATGATCCGCGACAATGGACAACCGATTAATGGCGCTCACGAGGGCAATGGTTTCGGGTTGACCGGTTTGCGCGAGCGGATCGAACGGCTGGGTGGTGCGTTGGACGCCGGTCTGCATCCCGATGGCGGTTTCCTGCTCGATATTGTTGCACCCGTGGCGATCACGAACGAGGTGGGTCATGATCCGGGTGTTGCTGGTCGATGATCAAACCCTGATCCGTCAGGGCATTGCCATGCTGCTGGAACTCGAACCGGACCCGGAGGTCGTCGGCGCCGTCGGCGACGGGCGCGCCGCAATCGAGGCGGTCGAACGGCTGCACCCCAATGTGGTGCTGATGGACGTTCGCATGCCGGGAATGGACGGCGTGACTGCCACACGCGAGTTGAATCGCCGCTTTCCCGATGTCGGCGTGATCATTCTGACGACCTTCGACGATGATGAGTATATATTCGAGGGGTTGAAAGCCGGCGCGCGCGGCTATCTGCTGAAGGACATCAGCAGCGAGGAGATGGCGGAAGCGGTGCGCACGGTTGCGCGCGGCGAAGCGCTCATTCAGCCGAGTATTGCGCGCAAGGTCGTGGCAGAGTTCTCACGCCTGGCAGTTGGTTCACCGCCGGCGCCGGAACGTATGGCGCCAAAATCGCCAAATGCGCTCACCGAACGCGAACTCGATGTGTTGAAAGCGCTCGCACGCGGCATGTCGAACAAAGAAATCGCTGCGGCGCTCGTCATTACCGAAGGCACCGTCAAGACGCACATCTCGAATATTCTGGCGAAACTCGACGTGCGGGATCGGACGCAGGCGGTGTTGAAGGCGCAGCAGTTGCGGTTGTTGGATGAGGGTTATGTTCCCACAAATATATACTTCAGATAACGCCAGGTCCCGCCTGCCACAGCATACGGATTCTCAACAACCGAAACGCCGCCGGCAGACGATCCGTAAGCAGTCAGCCCCTCGTCACGCGCGACCTTGAGGGCAGTGAGCATCGCCGGCGGCTCAGCCACAACGACAACCGACGAGAAGCCCTGCGCGCGTGCCACGTTGGCCGCAGAGCGTATGCCTCCAACCAGTGACTCGCTCGTTTCGTCAGCAAACAATGCCTGTGGCGGCAATCCCTGTTCGATCAGATACCGGCGAGCCAGCGTTCGAAACATGACATTCCCAGTCAGGATAACACGGCTGACCATCCCGCGGCGGTAGAGATTGACCGCGCGATCACACTGCGCTTTTTGTTCGGATGTGAGCGCACTGTCAAACGCCTCGCCGGGCACGAGTGCAGCGTCAGCCGGGCGCGCCTCGTCTCGTCCGCTCTGCACGACCACCATGGCTGCCGTGAACGCCACGATCAGGAGCGCGCTCGTAAGCACAGTTGCGATTCCGCGGCCAAGCACGATGAGAATGCGCATTTCGTGACCGTCACCTCGCTCCCAGGATGTTGGTATAATACAACAATGATTCGACCCTTGTTTCTGTAGAGACCTGTCTATGACCGACGAACCCAAGCGCGCACTTGTGATCGGCGCCCATCCCGACGACAATGAGTTTGGCGCCGGCGGAACCATCGCCAAACTTGCCGATCAGGGATGGGACATCACCTTCATCATTGCGACCAACGGCAACAAAGGCAGCCATGATCCGGCGATGTCATCGTTTCGTCTGTCGGAAATCCGCGAACAGGAGCAGCGCGCCGCTGCCGAAATCCTCGGCGTGCGCCGCGTGATCTTCCTGCGCAACAACGATGGCGAACTCGAACCCTCTTCAGCGCTGCGCGCCGAATTTGCTCTCTACATTCGCCATTTCAAACCGCACGCCATTTACACCCACGACCCATGGAAGCATTATATGCTCCATCCCGATCATCGCGCGGTCGGATTTGCCGTGATTGAAGCGGTCGTCAGCGCGCGCGACCATCTGTTTATGCCGGGGCTGGGACAGATCGGCATTGGCGTCTGGCGACCCGAGGCGCTCTACCTGTGGGGCGCCGAACAACCGGATCACGTCGAAGATGTCTCGACCTACGTGAACCGGAAGATCGCCGCGTTGCGCGAGCATCACACGCAACTGGACGAAGCCCAGGGATGGGAAGAGCGGGTGCGTCAGCGCATGGCGGAGGCGGGCAAAGAGCACGGCTTTGCCGCAGCCGAAACGTTCAAGAAACTGCCAGTATAACCCTTCAAAATGCGTCAGACCCGGCAATCCAGGCGCGACCGGGGGGAAAGAGTGCGTCGAGCGTCGGCAGGATCGCCGCTGGAATGTGCACGCCGGGATAACTGGCGACCCATCGCGCCGGGCGAAAGCCGAACAGCAGTTGCACGAGCGCCTGTGGCGTCAGCACGACTTCTGGCGCGTCTGGCGCATTGGCCTCCGCTCCCACCGCCAGTGATGGTTCCGCCCCGGCGACACACAGCCGAAACGTTTCACCGCCAGATGCCCGGCATCGTTCATTGAGCAGCGGACCGATGCGGTCGAGCAGGGTTGGCAGATGTGCAGGACGCGCCATCCACCCCTCATCGGGATGGTGATAGGAACGGCTCGTCAGGTTCAGATGATCGGCAAGCGCGTAGAATGTCGGCGAATCCGGCGGCAGGGGCCAGTCGATCTCCGTCGCATCTCCGGCAATGCCTGCGTGATGTTGGAGCAACGCCAGCGCCGCGCACCAGTCGTCAGCGGCGGCTTCGACCGCGTGATTGCCAGGCGCCTGCGACGGCAGAATCAGATACCCGCGCACCTCTCCGTTGCTATCACATGCCAGTCGTGGCGGATTCCCCTCCAGACGCAGCGCCAGATCGTGGCGCTGCCATGCAATGCTGCGCATAAAACTGCCGTTGTAACCGGCATAGTGCCGTTCGTACAGGTCGAGCAACACCGACGCATCGTCTGCTGTGGCCAGTCGTACCGTGTAGGGACTCCGGGGTATCGCTGCCAGGTGCGCCCGACTGACAATATGGCGCGTGGTATCGAGAACGTCAATATACTCGAAGCGACCGTAGAAACCAGCGATGCCATCGAGCAAGATCAACCCCAACCGCCGTTCGACTGCGCGCGCTATGGCATCGTGCATCAGCGTCGTGCCAACCCCGCGACCACGCCACTCCGGACGGGTGACAAGACCGGCGAAGCATCCGGTCGGAAGCGTCACAAAACCGACCCGCAACATTCGTTCATACAGCATGTAACCGCCGATCAGCGTTGTTGCGACGAAAGCGCAACGCACCTGCCCGGAAACGTAATCGGGTGCGTGTTCGACGTGCTGCCGCCAGCGTGCTGCGCTACGGATCGTGTCGAGGGCGAACGTCTCCGCCGCGAGCCGGAAGAATGCGTCCAGCTCGGTGGATGTCTCTGCCGAACGGATCGTGATGTCGTCGTTTGTGGACATAGTGGTTTCATCATACCAGAGCGAGAGGCAAGGGGCAAGAGGGGTTGAACGTTGAACGTTCAACGTTCAATGTTGAACATAGTATCATCTTTCGTCGTGACAGATACAAACAGAAAGGAAGATCGTGAGCGCCCGTATCCTTATGACGCTCGTCGTTATGCTGCTCACCCTGATCGTGCAGCGTTCGCCCACACCAGTGGTATCGTCCACACCTGCCACCACCCCTCAATTCCTGACCATCGCCGCACAGTTGCAGGGCGACGCTCCGTGTGTCTTTCGCCCGTCGAACCAGCGCTTCCTTTGCGACACGGCGCGCGACGGCGGCGCTGCTGAGTTCACCGTGCAGTTCGGCGTCTCCGGGGATATTCCGCTGATCGGCTCTCTCGGGCAGCCCTTTGGCGTCGCTCTGCCGCTTGTGGTACGATAAATCTTGATAGACTAAGGCGCGCTTTGGGTGCTCTGTCGACGCCTGATTTCTCAAAAAGGTTGGCGCGAAGACGCAAAGTCGCCAGGCTTCGCAAAATACGAGACGACTTTGCGTCTTCGTGCCTTTGCGTCAACCCTGCAAAGAGATCTCGCGCCAATACTTCTCACAACAGGACTTACGCGGTGGCGCATTTTCTGGCCTCGCCAGAGCCTGCGGCAGCGTGGCACTACCATCAAGGTGGTGTGGTGCAGCGGCTTCGCCGCCGCACCACACCACAAAAGAAGACAAATACCGCTCTGCCGAAGGCAAAAAGAGCCGTCATTCTGAATGGTCTGTCGTCTATGACCCTGCACTCTGCGCTGCAACCGATCGAGGAGTGGTTTGCACGTCGCGGATGGTCGCCGTTCCCCTTTCAACGCGAGGTGTGGCAGGCATATCTTGAAGGCGACAGCGGTCTGCTCCACGCCACCACCGGCGCCGGGAAGACGTATGCCGCCTGGCTGGGACCAATCGCCGAATGGCTGGCGCACGAGGCATCGGGGCACGCTGCGCCTGCATTGCGCGTGCTCTGGATCACACCACTGCGCGCACTCGCCGCCGATACAGTCGCGGCGCTGCGCGCGCCGCTCGATGACCTCGGTGTGCCCTGGCAGGTCGAGGCGCGCAGCGGCGACACATCCGCCGCTGCGCGCGCGCGCCAGCGTCGCCGCCTGCCAACGGCGCTGGTCACCACCCCCGAAAGCCTCTCGCTCTTGCTCACCCAACCCAACTGGCGCGAACTGTTCGCCGATCTGCGGCTGGTCGTCGTCGATGAGTGGCACGAACTCCTCTCAACCAAGCGCGGCGTGCAGGTCGAACTGGCGCTGGCGCGGCTGCGCGGGCTGTACCCCGATCTGCGCGTCTGGGGACTCTCCGCAACGATGGGCGATCTGGACGTGGCGCTGGATGCGTTGATCCCTGCCGCTGGCGATCAGCCGCCGCGCGCCAGGATCGTGCGCGGCCTGCTGCCCAAACCGATTGTGATCGAGACGCTGTTTCCCGACACGATTGAGCGTTTTCCGTGGGCAGGGCATCTAGGGTTGAAACTGCTGCCGCAGGTCGTGGCGACCATTGAGCAGAGCGAAACATCGCTGGTGTTCACCAACACGCGATCACAGGCAGAGATCTGGCACCAGGCGTTGCTGGACGCGCGCCCGGAGTGGGCTGGCGCGCTGGCGCTCCACCACGGGTCGCTGGATCGCGAGGTGCGGGAGTGGGTCGAAGAGGCGCTGCGCGCACGCCGCCTGCGATGCGTGGTGTGCACATCCAGTCTTGATCTGGGGGTCGATTTCTCACCGGTGGATCAGGTCATTCAGATTGGCAGCCCAAAAGGAGTGGCGCGCCTGTTGCAGCGCGCCGGACGCAGCGGTCACCGTCCCGGTGTAGTCAGCCGGGTGACATTTGCGCCTGCAAGCGCCCTGGAGTTGATCGAAATTGCGGCAGCGCGCGACGCGATTGCGCAGGAACGGCTCGAAGCGCGCCAACCGCTGGAGGCGCCGCTCGATGTGCTGGTGCAGCATCTGGTCACCTGTGCGTCAGGCGGCGGTTTCACTGCTGATGAACTGCTCGCCGAAATGCGATCCACGCGCGTCTTTCGACGCCTGAGCGACGCCGCGTGGCAGTGGGCGCTCGACTTCGTGGTGCGGGGTGGCGCCTCGCTGCGCGCCTACCCGGAGTTTCACCGCGTCGTGGAACGCGACGGGCGTTATGTCGTAGCGAGCGATGCAGTTGCGCGTCGCCACCGGGTCAGCATCGGCACGATCGTGAGCGAGACGGCGCTGAAGGTGCAGTACGTGCGCGGCGGAACGCTCGGCACAGTCGAGGAGTCGTTCGCCGCGCGGTTGAAGCCTGGCGATGTTTTCTTCTTCGCTGGAAAGGCGCTCGAGTTCGTGCAATTGCGTGATACGACGGTCTTCGTACGCAAAGCGGAGCAGCGTGAAGGCGCGACGCCGCGCTGGATGGGCGGGCGCATGCCGCTCTCGAACGAACTGTCACGCGCCATTCGCGCGCGGATCGAGGAAGCGTGCAGCGGCGTCTTTCGCGGCGCCGAGATGGAAGCGGTGCGCCCGTTGTTGGAAGTGCAGGCCCGCTGGTCGTTGCTGCCTGGCGCCGATGAGTTGCTGATCGAGCGGGTGCAGACGCGGGAAGGGCATCACCTGTTTGTCTACCCCTTCGAGGGGCGGTTGGTGCACGAAGGGATGGCGGCGCTGATTGCGTTTCGCCTGAGCCGTCTGCGCCCGATCACCTTTACCCTGGCGATGAACGACTACGGCTTCGAGTTGCTGGCGCCCGAACCGGCGCCGCTCGACGAAGCGCTTGGCGTGGCGTTCGACGCCGCACACGGAGCGCGACAATGGTCGATAGCCGGCGCTGATGCGCCACTGTTCAGCAACGAGCGCCTGGCGGACGACATCCTCGCCAGCCTGAACGCCACCGAGATGGCAAAGCGCCAGTTCCGCGAAATTGCGCGGATTGCCGGCCTCGTCTACGAAGGATACCCTGGCGAGAAGAGCGCCCGCCAGATCCAGGCGTCGAGCAGCCTGATGTATGATGTCTTTGTGCAGTACGACCCGGAGAACCGGTTGCTGGAACAGGCGCGGCGCGAGGTGCTGGAGCGCCAGCTGGAGCAAAGCCGCCTTGCGGCGGCGCTGGCGCGCATTGCCGCAGGACGGATCATCGTTGTGGACGTGCCACGACCAACGCCATTCGCCTTCCCGCTGCTCGTCGACCGTTTGCGCGAAAGTCTCAGTTCCGAAAAACTGGCGGACCGGGTGCGCAAGATGCAACTGGCGCTCGAGCGCGAAGCGGGTGGCGTTCAGTAGAGAATCAGCGGCTCACAAACGCCTGACCGAAGAGCTACCACGTCGATTGCTGCACCATCACCTGGAAGACAAAGATGCCAAAAATGATCAGCGGCGTCATGCGACGCAACCAGCGCAGCGCAATATCGTTCTGGACAATCTCATCAGCCGCAGGGAAATACCGCGCCAGGTGGAGGCATCCAAGCACCAGAACGACGGTTGTCATCCAGAAGCTGCCAGTCATCATAAAGGCAAAACAGAGAAGCGCCGCAAGACCGATGATCGACAGGTAGATCGGCATTTCGCCTGCATCATTGCCCTGAGAGTTGCGGGGATCCATACGGTTCACCTGTACCTGTGTCGGGAGTGAGTGTACGTCACTCCAATCCAGTAACCGGAAGGCGGCGAGGGCCGGATGCCGCCTGTTGTGTGCTGTTGTTCACAGGTATAATAGCATGCAGAAGATACAAATGCCATGATCGGGGTTGTAACAAGTTAATTGCCAGATCGCAATCGACGTTTGCATAATCGTACCGGGATGTGCCATGCGCTGGACGACCATTTTTCGCCTTGGCTTGATCAATGTCGCCGTTGCACTGACCGCAGTGCCTATCGAGAGCACGCTCAACCGAATCATGATCAGCGAGTTGCGGTTGCCCGCCTCGCTGGTGGCGCTGCTGATCGCGCTACCCTACGCCTTTTCGCCGGTCCAGATCTGGATCGGGTCATTCTCTGATCGGCATCCATTGCTCGGATTTCGACGCACACCCTATACCGTCATCGGACTGCTGTTGTGCGCTGGCGGGTCGGCGCTCTCGCCGACGGCTGCGTTTGCCATGGCGGAGAACTTCTGGACGGGGTTGCCGCTCGGGTTGCTGGCATTCGGCGCCTGGGGCATGGGGTTCAACTTTGCAACGGTGTCGTACCTGTCGCTGGCGACAGATCTTTCCGGCGAAGAGTACCGCGCCCGCACGGTTGGCGTCATGTGGTTCATGCTGATCGTCGGCGTTATTATCGCTGGCGTCAGCCTCTCGCGAATGTTGCGCGACTACACGCCAGCGGCGCTCTTTACAGCGTTCTACGTTGTGTGCAGCATTGCACTGCTGATCGGCATCGCCGCGCTCTGGGGCCTCGAAGCGCGTGATGTTGAACCGGCGACCTCTGAGCGGCGCAGTTTTGCGCAGATGATTGCCACAGTCGCCGGAACGCCGCAGGCGCGCCTGTTCTTTGTGTATCTGATGCTGCTGCTGGTGGCAATTCTAGGGCAGGACGTGCTGCTCGAACCGTTTGCCGCCGATGTGTTCGGCGTACCGGTCGAAGTCACGACGCGCTACACATCGATCTGGGGTGCAGCGTTGCTCGTCGGTCTCTTGACCACCAGCCCGCTGGCGCGGCGACGCGGGAAACCATTCGCTGCCGCCATCGGCGGGGCGCTGGTCGCGCTTGGACTGGTATTGATCGCCCTGAGCGGCATCCTGGGCATGCCGGTCATCTTCACGCCGAGTCTGATCGTCTTCGGATTCGGCAGCGGCGTTTCAACCGCCGCGAACCTGGCGCTCATGCTCGATATGACCGTACCAGGACAGATCGGCGCATTCGTAGGCGCCTGGGGGGTCGCCAATTCTATGGCGCGTCTGCTGGGAACCGTGCTGAGCGGCGTGACCCGCGACATCCTGACAGACCTGTTCAATGACCGGATGCCGGGGTATATCATCGTTTTTCTGCTCCAGGCGGCTGCGATGGCGGCATCGCTAACACTGCTGCCGCGGATCAGCACCGTGCGTTTCCGCCGTGAAGCTGCGCCCTCGGCGCGCGAACTCGCGGCGCTTGCTGGCGAGGCGCAGGGGTAGGGCTGGATTTGTTGTCGAACGCGAGGTGCGTATGAGCCCCATTCGTATCGCTCTGGTTGATGATCACAGCATCGTCCGGCGCGGGTTAAGCGCCTATCTCGCCGCCCAACCCGGCATCATCATCGTCGGCGAAGCGGCCAGCGGCGAGGAAGCGTTGAACCACGCATCGGACTGGCAGGCGGATGTAATCGTGATGGACGTACTGATGCCAGGCGGGATCGACGGAATCGAAACGACCCGCCGGTTGAAACGTCTCTTGCCGCAGACACAGATCGTCATTCTGAGCGGATACGCCGACGACGCGCGGATCATTGGCGCACTACGCGCCGGCGCGATCACGTATGTCGAAAAGGACAGCCAGCCGGAGCAATTGCTCGAAGCAGTGCGCAGCGCAGCGCAGGGCAAAGCCGTGTTCGAGCCATCGCTCATGCAACGGGTCGTTCAGGCGCAGACGATGCGGCATGGCGACGCGCTCACTGAACGCGAGGGGGACGTGCTGCGCCTGCTGGTGGAGGGGCTGACTAATGCCGAAATCGCGGCGCGCCTGTCGGTGAGCGAAGAGACCGTCAAAACGCATGTCGCCAGCATCCTGCGCAAACTCGGACTGGCGCACCGCACCCAGGCAGCGATCTACGCCCTGCGCCATGGGTGGGTGAAGGGGTGAGAATTGGAGCACACTTACTGTCTGATTGAAGATAAGACAGCGGCGACGCTGGTATTTCAACCTGGAGTTCGACAACGGGGAACAAAGGGGCACGGCGAGGTTCTCCGCGCATTATACCACAACGTTGTGTCAGGGAACGTCTCAAGACATTCCTTCCCCCAAGACCCTTGAGGTCGGGAGAGGTGCAAACCGGGGACGGGAGTCTTTCCACTCACGCGGTTCTGCGACAGCGCGTGATTACTGGCGGAGACCTCAAGGGTCGGGCGGGTTCTCCCCCAAGACCCTTGAGGTCGGGAGAGGGGCGAACCGGGGATGGGGATCATGCCGCTCACACGGTTCCACGGCAGCGCGCCACCACCGGCGGAGACCTCACGGGTCGGGCGGGGTCTTCCATGCAATGGTTTGAGACGTTGCGGTGCAACGTCTCCACCGGCAACCTTTCCTTCTTTCCCACGTTCAACGTGCAACGACCACCTTCTACCCTTAACCTTCCCCCAACTTGACAATCATCCCTAAATAGAGTAACATTGACACTAACAGGCGAAACGCCAATTTTTATTTCACACAGGAATAGTGTAAAAATGACACTAAATCCCGCCCTTCACCCCGACATTCTCGACGCCATCCGCCGCGCGCTGGCGGAGGACGTGGGACCAGAGGACGTCACCACCAATAGCATTGTGCCGCCGGATGCACTGATGCGCGGACGGATCATCGCCAAACAGGACGGCGTGGTTGCCGGGCTTGATGTGGCGCAAACGGTGTATCGCATGGTCGATGAACGGATCATCTTCACGGCGCTGGTCGCGGAAGGCGAGCGCGTGACCAACCGGCAGACCCTCGCGCTCGTCAGCGGTCCGGCGCGCGGGTTGCTCACCGCCGAACGCACGGCGCTCAACTTCCTGGGGCGGATGTCGGGGATTGCAACCCTCACCCGCCAGTTCGTGGACGCGGTCGTCGGGACGGGCGCCACCATTCTCGATACGCGCAAAACCGCCCCTGGCTTGCGCATGGTCGATAAACTTGCGGTGCAGCGCGGCGGCGGGCGCAACCATCGCATCGGGCTGTACGACATGGTGTTGATCAAGGACAACCACATCGACTTCGCCGGTTCGCTGCGCGCTGCGGTCGAACGCGCCCGCGAATACGCGCCGCACCTGGAGATCGAGGTTGAGGCGCGCACCCTCGATGATGTGCGCGAGGCGCTCGATCTGGGAGTGCAGCGCATTATGCTCGACAACATGACCCCCGCAACGATGGCGGAAGCGGTGCGCCTCGTCGCCGGTCGCGCCCGCCTCGAGGCGTCGGGCAATGTCTCGCTCGACACTATTCGACAGATCGCCGAGACCGGCGTGGACGATATTTCGATCGGCGCATTGACCCACTCGGCGCGCGTTTTTGACGTGAGCTTCGATTATCTTGCTTCTGAGGAAGCCACAGGGAGATTCTGATGAACACGCAGGAAATGTTCGCGTTGCTTCAGCGCAAACTCGGCACGCTGGCGCCAGAATTCGAGCTCTACTACAAAGCGGAACTGGCGGTCGAAATCCTGGAACTCAAACAACAGCGCAATGCCGTGATCCTGGGGCACAACTACATGGAGCCGGCGCTCTTCCATTCCATTCCCGACTTCACCGGCGACTCGCTCGATCTGAGCCGCAAAGCCGCCACAACCGACAAGGACGTGATTGTGTTCTGTGGTGTGCGCTTCATGGCGGAGACCGCCAAGATCCTCAACCCGACGAAGACCGTGCTGCTGCCGTCGGAGAAAGCCGGGTGCTCGCTGGCGGCCAGCATCACCGCCGACGATGTGCGCATGCTGAAAGCCCGCTTTCCTGGCGCCCCGGTCGTTTCGTATGTCAACACCTACGCCGACGTGAAAGCCGAGAGTGACATCTGCTGCACCTCCTCCAATGCCGTGGCGGTCGTCGAGTCGCTCAAGGCGGATACGGTCATCTTCCTGCCCGATGAGTATCTGGCGCGCAATGTCGCGCGCGAGACCGGCAAGCACATCATCTTCCCGACGCTGCAACCGGTCGATGGCGATACGCTCCTCGATTACCAGCTTGTCGGCTGGCACGGGCGCTGTGAAGTGCACGAGAAATTCACCGTCGACGACATCCGGCGCGTGCGCGCGCAGTTTCCCGATGTCGTCATCCTGGCGCACCCGGAGTGCAGCCCGGAGGTCGTGGAAGCCTCGGATTTCTCCGGCGGCACGAATGCGATGATCCGCTACGTCCAGCAAACAAAGGCGCCGCACTATCTGCTGCTTACGGAGTGCGCCATGGGGGACAACATTGCAGCAGCGAATCCGGACAAGGATATGTTGCGGCTCTGTATGGTGCGCTGCCCGCATATGAATATGATCACGCTGGAAGACACCCGCGATGCGCTGCGCTACAACCGCTACGTTATCGAGATTCCTGAAGACATCCGCCAGCGCGCTTACCGCGCCGTCGAACGGATGATCCAGATTGGGTAACTAGATTGTGAGACGATCATGAAAACCACCGATGTGCTGATCATTGGCTCCGGTATCGCCGGCGCCGCCGCAGCACTCGAACTTGCACGCAACCCGCGCCGCCA
Source organism: Roseiflexus sp. (assembly GCF_057785375.1). Lineage (NCBI taxonomy): Bacteria > Bacillati > Chloroflexota > Chloroflexia > Chloroflexales > Roseiflexaceae > Roseiflexus > Roseiflexus sp. Next base: position 3,131 of record NZ_JBYNRX010000018.1, on the reverse strand, counting down.
TATCACCTTGCTGACGCGCGAAACCGACCCGCGTGAATCGAACACCCGGTACGCGCAGGGGGGTGTCATCGGGCGCGGACCGGGCGACTCCGCCGATCTCCTGGTGCGCGATGTTCTGGCAGCGGGTGCGGGAGCGTCGTCGCGCCGCGCAGCGCGCCTCCTTGCCGAAGAAGGACCACGCCTGCTGGAAGAGGTGCTGATCCGCACGGCGCACGTCGAGTTCGACCGCATGCCGAACGGCGACCTGGCATATGGCAGGGAAGCGGCGCATTCGCGCAATCGTATTCTCCACGTGGGCGACGGCACCGGCAGAGCGGTGATCGACGCACTGATAGCCGCCATCTACGAGCGCCCAAATATCGAGGTCATGACCGGTCTGACTGCGGTTGACCTGATCACGTCGCCACACCACTCGCGCGATCCGCTCGCTGCCTATGAACCAATCGTCTGTCATGGCGCGTATGTGTTTGAACGCGAGCGCCGCACTGTCCACCGCACCCTTGCCACCTTTACGATCCTCGCTACCGGCGGGCTAGGGCGCCTCTATCGCAACACGACCAATCCTCCTGGCGCGCGCGGCGATGGCCTGGCGATGGCGCACCGCGCCGGGGCGCGCATCGTCAATGCCGAGTACGTTCAGTTCCATCCAACAGCGCTCGCCGTTCCTGGCGCCGAAGGGTTCCTGATCAGCGAGGCGGTGCGCGGCGAGGGAGGCATCCTGCTGACGCCAGAAGGCCGTCCGTTCATGCATAAATACGCGCCTGAATGGAAAGACCTGGCGCCGCGCGACATTGTGGCGCGCGCGATCCATGCCGAGATGGAAGAGCATGGCTACTCGCACGTCCTGCTCGACATCGCCTCGCGCCTTTCGCCTGACACCGTCCGCACCCGTTTCCCCAACATCTATGCCGAATGCCTGCGCGTCGGCGTGGACATCACGCGCGAGCCGATCCCGGTGGTGCCGGCGGCGCACTATTCTTGCGGCGGGGTGCTGACTGACGAGTGGGGGCGGTCGAGCATCGCCAATCTCTACGCCGTCGGCGAAGTCGCCTGTACCGGATTGCACGGCGCCAACCGCCTGGCATCGACATCGCTGCTTGAAGGGCTAGTATGGGGCGTGCGCGCCGCGCGCGACATCGAGGCGCGGTTGAGCGCCGATCCGCCGCCGATCCTGCCGCCAGCCGACGACATCCCGCCATGGGACGAGTCGGGACTAACGGAGGACTCCGATCCGGCGCTTATCCAGGGTGATATGCAGACCATCCAGAACATTATGTGGCATTATGTGGGGCTGATCCGCTCCGGTGACCGTCTCTCGCGCGCCATCCGCGAATTGCGCCACTTGCAGAACGAGATCGAGACATTTTACCGCACCACCAAACTGAGCGACGGTCTGATCGGGCTGCGCAACGCCGTCGAAGCAGCGCTGATCATCGCACAGGCAGCGCGACACAATCGCCAGAGCCGTGGGTGCCACTACCGCGTCGATGCGGTCGAGGTCGGAGAGCGGCTGTTATAGCCCTATCCAGGCGGGGAAATTTACGGGTAGGGACCCATGTTCATTGCCATCGTAGGGGCGCCCCTTGTGGGCGCCCCCACCCTCCACCCCCTCCCCCCACAGGAGGGAAGGGGAGCGATGTTCCCCCCTCTCCCCTCGTGGGAGAGGGTTGCGCAATTGGCGCGCGTTGGACATCGTAATCTGAGGAGCGATGTTCCCCCCTCTCCCCTCGTGGGAGAGGGGGGACAGGGGGGTGAGGGGGCAAACCTCCATAGCGACACTAACGGGCGGCTACAGGGAGGCGTCCACACCGACCTCGGGCATTGTCACCGCAGGGGCGTCTCTATGGACATCTCGTCTGAGTTCCTGCCGCGCATAGTTGCGAAACGCCTCCAGAAGCGGAGCGGGAAACACTCCCGTCTCTTCAACATCGCGGTAGCGTATCAGCGCCAACCAAACCAATGGGCGCAACGTGAGAGGCAAATGGTCGAGCGCCCATTGACCGCCCTCCTCCTTCGAGAGCACCCGGCGCGTCTGCAAGAATGCCAGCGTGCGGCAGGCATTCAAAATAGCATAGACCGGATCGGCGTAGATGCGATCCAGCGCCTCGATGACATCGCTCATAATTGCGGCGATATAATCTGCCTCTGGAACATCGGGGAACACGGATGCGGCAGGCGGACCGTAGAGCGCAATGCCCCGCCACCGCGCGACCATAATGTGCGCAGAGAGGTCGGGATCGCGCTTCTCCCCGGCATCCCAGGCGCGCCACCCCTCTCCTGCCAGGTCGCGTGTATAGGCATCGCGCCACATTTCGCTATAGTGAAAATCGAACGACGGCGGATGGCGCCACGGCGTCAGCATCGCCAGCGCCAGAAAACTGACCTCAATCGGCGCCGGCTGGCGCGATACGCGCACCAGGTGATCGGCGATAACGCGCTTCGTTGCCGACGACATCGGCATGCGTGTGATGACCAGCAGATCGAGATCGCTCTGCGCCGGGTTGAAGCACCCCATCGCCAGGGAACCATGCAGGTACACGCCAATCAGTTCATCGCCGAGCATCGCGCGCACATCTGCAACATAACGCTCGACCTGCGCACGAATCAGCGTATCGGTCACGCGATCGTCGATCGCTCTCATGCCATCACCTTCGCTGTTTCCTCACCGCCACCCGCGCCCTTCGCTCCCCTGGTGATCGTCACCTGCGCCCGATGGCGTGGGCGCCCACAGGGGGGCGCCCCTACGCGGCAATTTCCCGGGATCTCCTGTGGCGGCAACACGTTCAACGCTCAACGCGCTCAGGGAGACTGTCCCGCAACGCCCCGGCATGCCACCAACTCCAACCTTCTCGCCTGCACCCCACAACACGCCGCGTTTTCGCGGACGCGCGCCGGGTGACCCTACCGGTGCGCCTGCAACCTTAACCACCCCTCTCGCCTCTCCCCCCTCCCCTCTCCCCTCTCCCCTCTTGCCTCTCCCCTCTCGCCTCTCCCCTCTCCCCTCTTGCCTCTCCCCTCTCCCCTCTTGCCTCTCCCCTCTCCCCTCTTGCCTCTCCCCTCTCCCCTCTTGCCTCTCCCCTCTCCCCTCTTGCCTCTCCCCTCTTGCCTCTCCCCTCTCCCCTCTCCCCTCT
>NZ_JBYNRX010000017.1:0-6387 GCF_057785375.1 Roseiflexus sp. | reverse complement strand
GAGAAGGGGGAGTCAGGGCATCCTGATGCCCGGAGCGGTTGGCGTTGGCTGAGCCTGTCGAAGCCAACGCCAACCGCTCCACAGATGCAGGCGTGATTGTCCAGGTTGAGATTGATCTCCCTATTAGCCCGCAGCTTATGGTTTTTGAGAAAATAATCCAGCATCGCCAGGTCCAACCCGTGCAGGCGGGCTTCGCAACCGCAGCCCGCGACTTTAGCCGCCGGGCGGATGGAATCAGGGGAAGAGGCGTCCTGCCGCCTGAATCGGCGTGGGCTGAGCCTGTCGGAGCCCACGCCCGCTTTGCGAGAGTCTCGGCACACTCATCGATCCCTTACCTCTGGCTTCTCGACCACGATAAAGTAACTTCCAGAACGCAACCAACCGAACAGTCGCAGGTCGAGTTCCATCAGCAGAGTCACTGCCAGGAGCGCATAGTAGACCAACCCGCGGCGCTGGAGGCGGGTGCGCATTCGCTGCCGCGCCCGGATCTCGCGCGCTGTGCCTTCGCCAACCGGGGCGCTGTTGCCGGCTTGCGCAGCGCCGTTGCGTCGTATCTGCTCTTTCCGGCTGCGCCCCATGATCGCTTCACCAAGTTTCATCAGCACGTGTTCGACGAAACTGGTCGCCACGCTGTTCCAGAATACGACGCGCACCGGGCGCAACCCGGCGCGCTGCATGGCGTCCAGCACATCTTCCCAGGTCTCCAGCGCCTTGATATGGTCCGACTTGCGCCGCGCCTCGCGTGCAAAGTCGTAGACGCCGGCGCGGACGAACTGCCGCCCAAGCCAGCGGCTTGCCTCGACCAGCGGTTGCAGGCGCGACGGCTCGCGTGTATTCGAGAAGATCAGGAATCGCCCGCCAGGACGCAGCACGCGCGCCGTTTCGCGGAGGTAGGCATCGATCACGTCGCGCGGGAAATGTTCGAGCACATCGATCGAGAACGCTTTGTCGAACATGCCATCGGCGAACGGCAACCGGCGCGCATCCCCCTGGATGAGCGCGACGGTTTTCACTGCGTCGTCGGCGAACAACGTCGCCGGATCGACGCCAACCATCAGACGCACGCGGTCGGCGTTCCAGGCGGCGAACTTGCCGTTGCCGCAGCCGCTGTCGAGCACGACATCGGTCGGTTGCAGGTCGAGCAGGCGCTGCAATGCCCGATTGCGCACTCCAGCCGCGAGCAGCGGCGGCGCCAGATCGCGGTAGTCGAGTTCGTGCGCCAGTTCCTCTTCTTCGCTGACGTACTTCGACACATACCCGAACGCCACGCCGCGCGGCATAAAGTCAATGTACCCGTCGCGGCGCGGATACGCAGCATTGCACGCCGCACACGCCACGCCGCCGTCGGTCACGATCAGGTCGCGCGAACCGCACGTCGGGCACTGGAGCAGGCGGTAAAGGTCGTAAGGAACCATATGGCGCATCACCATGACAAAACTGGCACTTGCGCGCCCCCCGTCTCTTCGGCTAGAATAGAGGTGCGCAGGCGCGCCAGAGGATACCATCAGATTGGCGCCTGCGCAAATTGGTTTCGTGTGACCTCTTGTTTTCTGCCCACGGCAGCGTTGACCGTGGAGTGCGCAGCGGAATCTGCGCGACATGCTCTGCTCGCACTGGCGGCAGGGGCCTCAGTCCCGCGCGGGATGGGGTGCAGGGGCAAGGGGTGGAGTAAGTGAGGGTGTATGTTACATACGTGGAAGGTGGACGAAGGTGTCCGCGTCCGACCGCGAACCAGGCCGGCGAAGGGATGTATCGGCATTCGCATCCGGCCATTCCGGCGAACGGACGAAGAGTATGCGGCAGTCGCGGCAATCGTTGCGCGCGCGCCTGCCAGTGAGATTTGTGATTTTGAGTACACGAATCCCGCAGATCTCCGCGCATTCGATGAGGTATTCGCCCCCGACGCTCCGCCGCGTCGCTATGTCGCTGTGGCGTCTGACGGCGCCATTATCGGGTATGCGCACACATTCCCCACGACCTGGATCGCCGAGCCAGGCGGATTCTGGGCGGCAGTCCGCGTCCTGCCCGCCTACCGGCGCCTGACGATTGGGCGGCAGTTGCTCGCCCGCGCGCTTGGCGAGGCGCACGCTGCCGGCGGCCTTTTCGCGCTGGCGCAGGTGCGCGAACAACTGGCGGACGCCACCGATTTCGCCGAGCAAACCGGTTTCAGCGAAATGCTGCGCAGTTGGGAACTGCGCCTCGACACGCGCACCGTCGATGTGGCGCCGCTCCGTCGCTACGTCGAACGCGCCGGGGAGTCCGGCATCCGCCTGACGACGCTCGCCGAACTGCGCGATACCGATCCCGGCTGGCTGCCGAAACTGCATGCGCTGCACTTCACGCTCAACCGTGACGTGCCGCTTCCCGATGCGCCCAACATCACGCTCGAATGGTTCGAGCGCTTCGCGCTGACCTGCCCGGAGGCGTTCTTCGTCGCACTCGACGGTGACCGCTACATCGGCGAAAGCGTCATGCACCCCGACGAGCGGCAACCCGGCCTGCTTAACCAGCATCTGACCGGGGTGCTGCGCGATTACCGCGGGCGCGGCGTGGCTATGGCGCTCAAGGTGTTGACCATCGCCTATGCGCAGACCCACGGCTACACGCAGATCAGCACCTGGGTCGAATCGACCAACGCCAGTATGCTGGCGATCAACGAACGCCTCGGATTCACGCGCCATTCGGGTATGGTGGTGTACCGCCAGGATTTGACGTGAGGGGGCTTGTTTCCTCACCCCCAACCCCCTCTCCAGCATCGCTGGAGAGGGGGCTACGGGTGCGAAGCCCGCCTGCGCACGCGGGACAGCGTCGGCGCAGGCCGACGCCCGGCGCGCCCGCGCTCCAAGGCGCGGTTTCAACCGCCAGCCAGGGTCTGTACATCCGGTATGCGGGCTGGCGAATGAATTCGCACCTGCGGAGCCTCCGGCCGGCCACCCGCCTGCGCACGCGGGACAGCGTCGGCGCAGGCCGACGCCCGGCGCGCCCGCGCCCCAAGGCGCGGTTTCAACCGCCAGCCAGGGTATGCCGAAGTCCGCAGCTAGACGGCGCTCATCACCCATCACTCCCCATTCCCCATAGATCGGTTCAGGCTGAAAAGCTATTAATCCGTCCCGATCCGCCTCAATCCATGCGCATCTGCGTCCTATCGCACATGCCGCGATCTGATTGACTCTCCCTTTTCCGGTATTGTATGATGATCCCGATACACATAGATATATTGCGTCGCAGGAGCCGCCCGACCATGCCCGATTTCCCGGAGTTTCCCGACAGCCTCAAAGCCCGCCTCGCCGCCGCTGGCGTCAGCGACGCCGAGTCGCTCGCCGCTGCGCTGGCTGCCGACCCGGCGTTGCAGCGCGAGGTCGAAGAGTTCCTCGCCGAAAACGCTGGCGCCATTGCCGCTGCGCGCCAGGCGCTGCTGCTCGATGCGCTGCCGTCGATTCCCGATATGCAGCAACTCCGCGACCTGTGGCACGCGGTGCCAGCGGAGGAGGAAGATGCCTTCCTCGTCGCCGCCGAACAGCGCGCCGCTGCCGCCGACGCTGCGGGTGACGCGGCGCTCGCCGCAGTCCTGCGCGAACGCATTGATGCGCTGCATGCCTATCGCGCCGAAATCGCGCAGGAAGGCGAGTTCCTGCGCGATGCGCTCGAACGCCTGGAAGCCGCCGCGACCGATGACGACGCCTGGCAGGTCTGGCTAGGTCTGCCGGTTGAACTCAAAGAGTGGTTCCTTCGGGAAGTTGCCAGCCGCGCTGCGGAACTCGAACAAAACAATGAGCCGCAGCACGCCGAACGACTGCGCGCGGCGCATGCCCGCATGCAGGCCGAACGCGCCCGGCGCCAGGAGCAAGCCAACCATCCGGTGGCGTAGGCATTACTGGCATTCCTTCAAGCCCCGACCGACGCCGACGCTACGCGGGTGTTCAACGAGCGCCGCGATCTGTTGCAACCCTTCGAGGCGCAGCGTGAACTCGACAACCTGGCGCAGCAGGCGCCGCCGCAGGCGCAGCCGTTGCTCGCGGCGCGCGCGGCGTTGCTGCGCTCCCTGCGCGGCGCGACGCCTGAACCGCGCCCTGAGCCGCGCACCGAATCCCTGCCACGCGCGCCGGAGTCTGCGAGCGAGCGCATCTACATCAACTCGGCGCACGCCGAAGGCGGCGGCGATGCCATCGTCATCAACAACATCGTCATGGAACGGCGCTGGACCCGCCCGCGCCCGGAGCGCCTGGCAATTGATACGATTGAGCGCACCCGCGACCTGGAGCGCGTTGCGCAGATCATCGCCGAACGCGGTCAACTGGCGATCACCGGCGGGCGGCGCGCCGCGTCCGCCGCCATCCAGGGCATGCCCGGCATCGGCAAAACCGTCCTCGCGCGCCAATTGGCGCTGGCGCTGGACGAACGCTACCCCGGCGGCGTGATCTGGGAGGAGATCGGACCGGAGATTGTCGCGCCGGAAGCGGCCCAGCCCATCCTGAACCGCTGGGCGCGCTATGCGTTGACCGTGCCGCCGCAGCTGGACGACCGGATCGCCTTCGACGCCGGGGCGGTGCGCGCGCTGTTCGCCGCGCAGGGGCAGCCGCTCCTCGTCATCCTCGACAACGTCTGGTCGCTGGAGGGCATCCGCTGGCTGCGCGCGGCGCTGCCGGAGAACGCGCACCCGGTGATCACCACCCGCCTGGAGACGGTGATGGTCGGGTTGGGCGGCGGCGAATATGTGCTGGGGCTGCTGACGCAGGACGAAGCGCGCGCGCTGATCGCGCTGCGGCTGGGATGGAACGACCTGCCGCCTGAGCATCACGAGTGGGCGGACGCGCTGGCGCAGGGGGTCGGCTACCACACCCTGGCGTTGGACATCGCCATCCGCCGTTTGCGCCTCGACGCTCGCTCGCCCGACACGGAGCGCTGGCGCCAGCAGATCGAGCGGTTGCTGGGGCACATTCGCAGCGGGCAGGGGTTCGAGCGCCTGGCGCTGCCGGACAGCGAACGCAACCAGAACGTGGAAGCCGTGCTCGCCTTCAGTTATGACCACATGGATGACATTGCGCGCGCGCGCTTCCGCGCGCTTGGCGCCTTCGCGCCGGAGGCGCCGTTCGGCGCGGATGCCGCAGCGGCGCTCTGGCAGTGCGACCGCGAAGCGGCGGAGGACGGGCTGAGCGGGCTGGCGAACGCCGCGCTGCTGGAAGCGGGGGATGGCGAAGGGCGCTGGCGCCAGCACAGTCTGCTGCGCGGCTACGCGCTGGCGCTGCTGCGGCGCGAAGGCGAATACGAAGCCGCCGCGGCGCGCCACGCCGCCTTCTACGCCAACGCCATGCGCGCCGCCGACGACGCGCAGCGCTTCTACGAACTGCTCGGCGACTACCCGCACCTGCGGCACGCCTTCGCCTGGGCGATTAAGAACGACCTGGACCTGGCGCAGGACCTGATCAGCGGTAGCGCCAACCTGCAGCAAGCGCACGGGTATGGGCGCGACGCTCTGGCATGGGCTGAACAGGCGCTGGCGTGCGCCGCCCATCGCGGCACGCCGGCGCAGGTCGCACGCGCACAGGGATCGCTGGGCAACGCCCTGCAACGCGCCGCAACGCTGGCGGGGGAAGACCGCGCCGCGCGCCTGCGCGCAGCGCTGGCCGCCTATGACGCCGCCTTACGCATCTATTCCGCCGAGACCGTGCCGCTGGACTATGCGGCGACGCAGAATAACCGCGCGGTGCTGCTCAGCGACCTGGCGAGCGTGCCGGGCGAGGATCGAACGACTCGCTTGCTGGAGGCGCTCCGCGCTGGATGGACGGCGTTCAGCCTGTTTGCAGCGCTGCAACACGCTGAGTTTCAGCAGCGCGCGATGCACCAGCTTCGTGGCCTGCGCACTGCCTGCGGCGCCGGCTTTGAGACGCTGTGGGAGGCGCTGGGAGCGGGTCCGCCGCCGGCGTGGCTGGCGGTGGAGGAGGAATCCACGCCGCAACTTTCGCCTGAGGTGCTGGCGCACCTGCTGCAACGCCTGCTCGCAGCGGCGTCCGGCGAGGAGTTGCTGGACTTCTGGCGCGCGTTGCCCGCTGCACTGGAAGCGCCGCTGGCTGCCGCCGCCGAGGAATTCGCGCGGCAGGCGGAGCAGTCCGGCGATGCGGCGCTGGCGCGGGCGCTGCGCGAGCGGGCTGAAGGGCTGCGTGCGATTCGCGCCGCTGCCGACCAGCAGGCAAACCCAATGCACTAGGCTATCCAGCAGGCGTGGCAGCGTTACCTTGAACTCGTGCAGGCGGCGGAAGCGTCCGAGCATGACATTGCCGCGTGGCAGGCGGCAGTGGCGGCTGGCGAGGCGCTGCTTGCGCCGGAGTTCGCCGCCACGCCGGGGGTTGACTGGAGCGCCGTGCGTGAATTGGTTTCGTCTGCCTGCAA
>NZ_JBYNRX010000016.1:0-73217 GCF_057785375.1 Roseiflexus sp. | reverse complement strand
GGAAGGCGCGAAGCGTCGCAGAGGCACAAGATGCCAGGCGAGAGGCTAGAGGGAAGGCGCGAAGCGTCGCAGAGGCACAAGATGCCAGGCGAGAGGCTAGAGGGAAGGCGCGAAGCGTCGCAGAGGCACAAGATGCGAGGCGAAAGGCCGGCGGAAAGGCGGGAAGGTTGCAGGTTGCAGGTGCGAAGGTGATGCGTTGAACGTCAGTTCTCAGTTCTTAGTTCTCAGTTCTCAGTTCTCAGTTCTCAGTTCTCAGTTCTCAGTTCTCAGTTCTCAGTTCTCAGTTCTCAGTTCTTGGCTCAATGTTGCTAATCGTTCGCACAACACGGCATCGTTACATCGTACCGCGTGAAGACGTTGCGACTCTCCGCGCCGTCAGTCGGCGCACCGGCACGGACCAGGAGGCAGACAGAGATCCATCCGCCATCGCAGTAGAACTCGGAGCATTTCTCGACCCGGAAGACGTCAGCGAGATGCAGCGACGACACGCCCTGATTGTCCCCCTGCGACGACGCACCATCGCGCTGCTCGTCGATGCAGTGGATAACCTGATCGATCATGCCGTCGTTCGACCGCTGCCGCTGCTGCTGCGCGAACGTCTGCGTGAACCGTGGGCGACCGGCGTGCTTATGATTGATGAACACCCCGTTGTGCAGATCGATGTTCGGGCGATTGCGCGCAGTGTTCTGCTGAAAAGAACACGCGATACAGAACAGAAGTGAGCGTCGTATGGAACAGGTCTCGAATCGTCAGATATTCGCCAGTGTCATTACCAATCCGCAAAGCCAGGATGAAGATCGCGCCAGAGTGCTGATGCACCTAACGATAGTTTTCGGCGGCGTCGCGGGCGCCGGGTGCGTATTGGCGATTTCTCTCGCGCTGATCGGCATCATACCGCAACAGGTTATCAGCGCCGCCTTTGGAGTCGTCGCAATGGTCGCGGCAATTGTCGGCGGCACGCTCGGCGCGCTCCGCGCGGGCAGGCATACGATGGCATCGAACATCTTCCTGTACGGCTCGCTCATCTATGTCATCGGCATGATCTACCTGGCCGGCGGCGTGTCCGGTCCTGCCAGCGTCGCATTTCTGTTCCCGATTGTGGTTTCCGGGCTGTTCGGGCGCGCTGCGGAAAGTCCACGGCTGTTCGGCGTGGCGCTCGTGTCGTATGTCGCTCTCGCCATTGCTGAAACTACCGGCATCATTCAGCCGCAGAACGACCTGCCAGGGCTGCCGCGCACCCTGGCGTTCATCATTTTCTTCACCAGCGTCGGCGGCTTGCTGACCTACGTCGCATCACTCTGGTCCACGAGTACAATGCGGTTTCTGGAGCAAACCAGATCGCAATCGGAAGAGTTGTACGAAACCAATCAGCGGTTGATCGAAAAGAATATTCAGCAGGTCGAATTGGGAAGTGAACTCTCGGCGGCAGCCACCGAATTACTGCGCGCCTCGCACGAGCAGGCGAGCGGCGCCTCCGAGCAGGCCAGCGCTGTGTCACAGGTAAGCACTACCATCGAGGAATTGGGTTCAACCGCCCGTCAGATTGCGATTGCCGCCGAGCAGGTGGCGGAAGCGGCGCGGCAGACGCTCGAGAATCTGAGCGAAGGGCAGGAAGCCGTCGATAAAAGCATTCAGGCGATGGATCGCATTCGCAGCCGCATGCAGGACGTATCGGCGCGCGTCTTGAACCTTGGCGAGCGGTCGCAGCAGATCGGCGAGATTATTGATCTGATCAACGACCTTTCCGATGAAACGCACCTGCTGGCGCTCAATGCCGCCATCGAAGCCGCCGGCGCGGGTGAGCACGGGCGTCGGTTTGCGGTTGTGGCGGCTGAGGTCAAGAGCCTGGCCAACCGCGCGCTCGTCGCTGCAAAAGAGGTCAAAGGCGTCATTGCCGAGATCCAGCAGGCGACCAATGCAGCCGTGCTGGCTGCCGAAGAGGGCGGCAAAGAAGTCGCCGCTGGCGTCGAACTTGCCCATAGCGCCGGTCAGGTCATGGACGCGATCGTGATGGTGGCGGAGCGCACCGCGCAGAGCAGCGCCGAAATCAATCTGGCGACCGCGCAGCAGCAGAGCGCCAGCGAGCAGGTGGTGGAAACCATGCGTGAGATCGCTGATGTGGCGCGTCGTACTGCAGCAGGCGCACGTCAGGTGCAGGACGCCGCACAACGCCTGACTGCCATTGCTAACCGCCTGCATGGTCTCTCCCGTGATGGGGATGAGGCGGAAAGCAAGAGACAGAGATGAGGCGACAGGTTGAAGGTCCGAAGGTCAACGGAAGGAACTATATAATCGTCTATGGATCTGGCGTCGTTCTACAGTCAATTTCGTGATGAAACGGCGGAAAACATCCGCATCGTCACCGAAGGTCTCATGGCGCTCGAAGGCAACGGCCTGGAGGGTGAGGCGCGCCGTGAGCGAATCGACGCCATCTTTCGCGCCATGCACACCATTAAGGGTTCGGCGCGGATGCTCGGTCTCGAAGAGATTGGCAAAGTTGCGCATACCTGCGAGCACATTCTGGCAGCGGTGCGCGATGGTCAGCGCATGCTTGATCGCTTCCTGACCGATGAACTGTTGAAAGGGAGCGACGCGATCCTGGAGTTGCTCGCCGCCACGATTGACGGGAAACCTTCGTCGATCGATGTTGAGACGCTGACGAACCGTCTCGGTCGGGGAGTGCCGCAACCGGCGCCTTCGGCTGAAACGCCGGTCGTGACCCTGACCCTGGTTGAGCCAGCACAACCGCCGGGTGATGAGGGAGCGCCGCAATCTACGCCCAAAAGCGAACGCGAACGCTCACGCCAGACAGTGCGGGTGCGCGTGGATCGGCTGAATCAGTTGCTGAACCTGGCAGGTGAGTTGTCGATCGGCAGGCAGATCGAAAAGGAGCACCTTCAGGCGTTGGAAGAGCTGAAAGGGTTGCTCGAACGCCAGCAACGGTCATTGCTGACCCTCGAATCTGAGCTGCGGCGGGTGCGTCTTGCGCCCACACAGCGTGAACTGTTCGACCGCGAAATGAACGGCGCGCTGAACGCAGGCGAACGCGCCGATTCCATCGTCCGCACGCAACTCGAGCGCATCGGGCAGCATACGACGCACAAAGCACAGTTGATCGACGACCTCGAACAGGAGGTTATGGCGATGCGACTGACGCCGGTGGCAACCCTCTACGCCAACCTTCCACGCGCAGTGCGCGAACTGGCCCGCGATCTCGGCAAGGAGACGTCCCTGCGGCTGATAGGTGAAACGACCGAACTGGATCGGAAGGTCATCGAGGCGCTCGCCGATCCCATGGTGCACCTCATTCGGAATGCTATCGATCACGGTATCGAGCCGGCTGAGGAGCGTGAGCGGTTGGGGAAGCCGCGCCAGGGATTGATCGAAATCGCAGCCCAGGCGCACGGTGGTCGGGTGCTGATCAGCGTGCGCGATGATGGACGCGGTATGGAACCGCAGCGGCTGCGAGAAACGGCGCTGCGCAAGGGGTTGATCAGCGCCGAAGCAGCAGCGGCGCTCTCGGATCAGGAAGCGCTGGAACTGATCTTCATGCCGGGGTTTACCACAGCAAATATCATCACCGACGTGTCGGGACGGGGTGTTGGGATGGATGTGGTTCGCACCAATCTCGCCGAGATTGGCGGTGAGGTGCAGATCGAATCACAGCCTGGCGCCGGCACGACGATCATGCTCTCATTGCCGCTGACGCTGGTTACCACACGGGTGTTGCTCGTCGAGTCCGGCGGTCAGTTATTCGGTTTCCCGGCGTCCGGCTGTCAGGGAACGGTATGGGTACGGCGCAACCAGGTTCGCACCATCGAAGGTCGAGCGGTGTTTCAGCACAATCAGGCGCTGGCGCCGCTCCTGCGGCTGGATGAACTGCTGGGCATTGCGAACGGGTATCCGTTCGCCAACGCGACGCGCGTGCCGGCGCTGCTGATCGGTGGTGCGCGCCGCCCTATGGCGCTGCTGATCGACCGCATGGTGGACGAGCGCGAGGCCGTGATCAAGCCGCTTGGACCGCTCCTGGAAAAACAGCGGCGTTACAGCGGCGCATTGCAACTCGGGGATGGACGACTGGCGCTGCTGCTCAACCCGATGTTCCTGACGCAACTGGGACGTGGTACAGCGCTTGTTGCGCAGACGCCGGAGCAGAGCCAGCGACGCCGCGCACGCTTGCTCGTGGTGGACGACTCCTTCGCCACACGAGAGTTGATCCGCAGCATCCTGAGCGCCGCCGGGTACGAGGTGGCGACCGCCGTTGATGGACTCGATGCGCTTGACAGACTCCGCGCCGAAACCTACGATCTCGTCGTCAGCGACGTTGAAATGCCCCGTGTGGACGGTTTTACCCTGACCAGTCGCATTCGCAGTGAATTGGGCAAGACCGATCTGCCGGTCATCATCGTGACCAGTCTGGCATCGGAAGCACATCGGCGACGCGGGTTGGAAGTCGGTGCGCAGGCATATATCGTCAAAAGTCAATTCAATCAGAATAACCTGCTGGAGACGATCCGGCAGTTGATCGGCATGTCATGATCCTATGTCTTCTATCGTTGCTCGGGTCCCATAGACCGGTTGCGACGCGAAAGGACACACAGCGTACTATGGCGGAAAAGATTCTGGTAGTCGACGACAGCAAACTGGTGACCGATATCGTCAAGATGCGACTTGGCATGTATGGCTACGAGGTGCGCCTGGCGCACAGCGGCGAAGAGGCCCTCAAAGCCATCGAAGAAGAAGTGCCCGACCTGCTGGTGCTCGATGTGCATATGCCGGGAATCGACGGGTATGAGGTCTGTCGCCGGCTGCGCGACAACCCGGCGCTCGATGATCTGCGCATCATTATGCTGACGTCGAGCGACGACAAACACGCCGCATTCGAGGCAGGCGTCGATGACTATCTGAACAAGGATGTCGATCTGCTCAACCTGCCAAATCGGGTCAAAATGATCCTGGAGATGGAGTAGCACAAGAGATGACCGTACTCCTGACAGGCAAGGTCTGAAGAATGCCAGAAGCGCATCCTGGACTCACACGATGCGCCGCCGGATCCATCGGCGGCTTGTTGGTGTGAATGCATGTTCTGTTACCGCGTATCGTTTACGCTGAACCGAAATGAGTTGACGCATGACCAGGACCATCCGTGTTGTTGTCGTGGACGACTCGGCTCTAATGCGGCGTTTCATCACCGATATGCTCCAGCGTGATTCGGCTATCGAGGTGGTTGGCGTCGCATCGAACGGGCGCGAGGCGATCGAGGTGGTGCAACGTCTGCGCCCCGATGTCGTGACCATGGATGTGCGCATGCCGGTCATGGATGGCTTGGCGACGACGGAACACCTGATGGCGTATTGTCCGACGCCAATTCTGGTGCTGACCGCCTCGCTCGCCAGTTATGAGGTGGATATCACCTTCAAGATGCTTGGCGCCGGTGCGCTCGAAGTGGTCGAGAAACCACACGGCGGCGATGCGCGCGCGATCGAGCACGCCGCGCGCGATCTGGTACGGCGTGTCAAGATCTTGTCGCGGGTCAAGGTCGTCACTCATCTGCGCGGTCGGCGCCGTACATCCGGCAACGATCACGCCTTCCAACTGGCATTCCCGGCTCATCAGACCCCTGCGCATGACGTACAACCGGCAACTCCGCCTGTTGCGACGATCGTCCCGCCGATCAGCAGCGCCTCCAATACGCCGCTTCCTCCGGTTGTCGTCATAGGCGCAAGCACAGGCGGGCCGCGCGTCATTAACCAGATCATTGCCGGTCTGCCACAGGCATTCCCCGCCGCCGTACTGGTTGTGCAGCACATTGCAGAAGGCTTCAGCGAAGGGATGGCGGAATGGCTGGCAAGCGCCGGCGCGCTGCCGGTGCACGTAGCCCGTGAAGGATCGCCTATTCGTGCCGGCGAAGTGCTGATTGCTCCTGATCGACGCAATCTGTTGGTGACGCGCCAGGGAACAGTTCATTTGAGCGATGCGCCGCTGCTGATTCAGCGACCGTCCATTGATGTCACAATGCAGGCGGTTGCCGAGGTATACGGCGCGCGCGCGGTTGGCGTGCTCCTCACCGGTATGGGGCGCGATGGAGCGTATGGGATGCGGGCGCTCTATCACCGGCAGGCGTACACGATTGCACAGGACGAGACGAGTTGCGCCATTTTTGGCATGCCGCGCGCTGCCATTCAGTTGGGCGTCGTGCGCGAGGTGCTGCCGCCGGATGTCATTGCATTGCGATTGGTGGACGTGGTGTCCGGGTTGGTTGCAGGTTGAAGATGCGAAGGTGAAGTGAGGCAAGAGGCGAAGAGCGAGGGGCAAAAAGGTGCAGAGAAGATCGGCGTATTGGCGCCCTCTGCGCTCTCTGTGGTTCAAAAAACAGGTGTACAGGTTGAACACGAACGAGTGACATGAGCACAGCGCACGATCTGTTCGTTCCTCCGCCAGTGCGTCTCTCGCAAGAGGCGTTTGACCGGTTGCGCACCCTGCTGGCGGATTACAGCGGCGTCTATCTGGACACGGCGCAGCAGCGCGTGCTGGAAGCCGGTCTGTCGCAGCGCATAGCGGCGCTCGGCGAAACGCTCGCAGCCTACGAGCAACGCATCAGCGTGCCAGCCGGGCGCAATGAACTCCACCGTCTGGCGGAGATGGTGGTCAACCATGAGACCTTTTTCTTTCGCAATGCACCGCAGATGCGCGCGCTGCGCGAGATTCTGCTCCTTGAATTGCACCATCGCAAGCCGCCGGGCGAACCGATCCGCATCTGGAGCGCCGGGTGCGCCACCGGCGAAGAAGCGTATTCGCTGGCGATCACCGTGCTGGAAACCTTTGGTCTGGCGATTGTGCGCCCGGTCGAGATCTGGGCGACCGATCTGAGCGCACTGGCGCTCGAAAAGGCACGGGCTGGCTTCTATCGGGGCCGCTCTCTCAACAATGTGACACCGGCGCTGCTCAATCGCTACTTTGTTCGACAGGGCGATGGCTTTCTGGTATCAGACGCCGTGCGTGCGCTGGTGCGTTTCGAGCAACTGAATCTGCTCGAAGCCTTTCCGCCAACCGCGTATGGCGTCGACGTGATTTTCTGTCAGAATGTAACCATCTATTTTCGCCCGGAAACGCGGCGATCATTGATCGAGCGGTTCCATCGTTGCCTGCCTGAACACGGGTTGCTCTTTCTGGGGTTTTCCGAAACGCTCTGGAACGTCTTTGATGGGTTTCGCTCACGCGAAGTGTCGGGGGCGTATGTCTACCAGAAGGTCGATCTGCCCGACCGATTAGTGCAGCATCGCCCCACCCGACGCCGACCGTCGCCGGCGGAACAGCCCCGGCGACGTGCGCCATCGGTCGTTGAAGCGTCGCCCAACTCCTCCCGAAAGCCGCAACTGCCTGTTGTTTCGATAACCCCGCAAGCCGGTGATGAGGAGTCCAGCCGTGTCGGACAGGCGCAAGCCCTGATTGATGCCGGCAAGATCGACGAGGCGATGAACCTGCTGCGCAGCATTCGCCCCAACTCACCGCTGACGCCGCATGCGCTGGTGCTGGTGGCGCGGGTGCATGCCGATCGCGGCGAACTCGACCTTGCCATTGCCGAGGCGCGCCGCGCGCTCGAAATTGATGCATTGCGCGGTGACGCCTATCTTCTCATCGGAACGATCTACGCACGCCAGGGGCAGTGGCATGAGGCGATCCAGGCGCTCGAACGCGCGCGCTACCTGGTTCCCAATGCCGCGCTGGTCTCCTACCACCTGGCGCTGGCATACCGGCAGGCAGGAAAGCCGGAGCAGGCAATGCGCGAGTTTCGCAGTGCGCTCAACAAACTGGCGGCGTACCGTCCTGAGGATCTCCTCGAAGGCGTCGAAGTGGGTTGGTTGCGCGCCACATGTGAGCAACACCTGGGCCTATAACACATTATGCGAAAACGCTACAAACAACCGGGCTGCCATTTCACATTGCTCAGCCATACGGCGACGGGCATTCCACGGCGCGCCAGGCGTCCGGCGCCGCCGCAACCGCAGATCAGCCCGGAAGAAGCACGGCGTCAGGCTGAGATTGAACGCGAACTCCTCCTGGCGCGCGATATCCAACAGGGGTTGCTGCTCGAAGCAGTGCCCTGCCTGCCTGGATGGGAGATCCACGCTATTTCGCTACCGGCGCGCGACCTGGGGGGCGATCTGTACGATTTTTTGCCGCTTGGTGATGCGCGTCATGGCATCATGATCGGCGATGTTTCCGGCAAGGGTTTGCCGGCGGCGTTACGGATGGCCGTCGCACGCACCGTCTTTCGCTATGCTGCGCGCCGCGGCGCCGCGCCGGGCAGCACGCTGGCTGATGTCAACCGCGGGATCATCGCCGATATTCCGCAGGGCATGATCACCATGCTCTACGCCACGCTCGATCTGCGGCATGGCACGGTGCAGATCGCCAATGCCGGTCATCATTACCCCTTGCTGCTGAATGGACGTGTGAGTGAACTGGAACTGTCGGGGTTGCCGCTCGGCGTGGATGACGATGCCAGCTACGAAGAGATCTGCACCGCGATCGAACCGGGCAACACCGTAATCATGTACACCGATGGCGTCGTCGAAGCGACCAATAGCGCCGGCGAGTATTTTGGGTACGAGCGACTCGAGCGCCTGCTGGTCGAAGGCGCGGCATTGAAACCGCGTGCGCTGGTGGCGCGTCTGTTGCACGAACTGCGCACCTGGAGCGATGCCGGGCAGGACGACGACATTACCGTTGTGGCGGTACGGCGGCGACTCGAACGCCTGGCAGAAGAACTACGCAGCATTATGCACGATGTGTTGGGTGACGAACGCGGCGAGAAGGCATGGCTAACCTTGCCGCATCCTGGCGACGCAGACGTGACCGTGTGGACCGAAGCATTGCCAGAGATCATCAAAGTGGCGCAGGGGCATTTTGGGCGTGGTCTGGCGCGTGAGTTGAATGCGCAGATTCGTCTGGCGCTCGAAGAGTATCGCGATCATGAAAAAATGTGACCAAGGCGCTACTAAACTGCAATCGAGTCGCTTTCATGAGCGCAGGGGTTCATAGTACAATAAGGGAGAGCGTCAACCAGAAGCGACGCCAAACGCCGACCGGTGAAGGGCACAGGTAGACGATGAGTTCGACAGAACCGCTCAATTTCATGCCGCTCGATCTGGACACGTTCAGCGGGAGCGAGCGATTCATGGCCGGGACGCGCCTGGGAGCAGCGTTTGGACAGGGCATTCGCGCCTACCTGCGCGCGGACTACGCCAATGCGATCGAACACTTCAAGGCGGCGCTGATCGCCGCCTATATCGAAGGAGAAGAGCGTGCTCAGATCTATGATCGTGAACGCGCGATCATCTACCTCTACATCGGCAATGCACTGGCGTATCAGGAGGATTGGGAAGGAGCGCTGCGCGAGTACCTGGAAGCCGTACAGACCGATCCGCAACTGTCGGAGGCGCACTATAACCTGGGCGTCGCATTTGCGGCGCAGGGGCGTCTTGATCGCGCGATTGCCGCCTTCAAGGAAGCCATCGAGCACAACCCGCGCCTGTACGAAGCGCACTTCTCGCTGGGGCGCTGCTATCAGCGCCTCGACGACGCCGGGCGGGCGTATATTCACTACGACCAGGCATGTCAGGCGCGTCCGCAGGCAGCCGAACCGCGCTACTACATGGGGTTGATGCACCAGAGCCACGGTGCGCACGAATTGGCGCAGCGCTGTTTCGCCGAGGCATTGCGCGTCGAGCCGACCTTCGTCTCGCCAGAGTTGCAGGACGAAGTGCTGGTCAATCGTTCGGAAGAGGAAGTTGCGCAATGGTACTATCGGCTCAGCAACGACCTGAAGCAGCAAGGGTACGAAGAGGAGGCGGAACGGATCTACCGCGCCCTGCTTCAATGGCGACCGGAAGAGCACTATGCGCGATATCTGCTCGGCAACCTGCTGGCGCGCGCGCGGCGTCTCGATGAGGCGCTCGAAGAGTATGCCCAAATCCCGCCGCAGGACAAGTATTATGTCGATGCGCGCATTCGTATCAGCGCCATTCTCAAGTTGCAGAACAAAATGCGCGAAGCATACGATACGCTCTTCGAGTGCGCCCGACTGCATCCCAACAATGGCCAGTTGTTCCTGAACATGGGCAAGCTGCTCTACGATATGAACAAGCACACGGGCGCCGTCAAGGCGTTCGAGCGCGCCGTGCAGTTGCTCCCCAACGACCCGCAGGCGCACTATCTGCTGGGGTTCATGTACAACCTGATGGGGCGTGAAGGATGGGCGCTGGCTGCCTGGCGCAAAGCGGTCGAACTGGCGCCGGATGCGCATTCGCTACGCTACGACCTTGGCTACATGTATGTGCGGCGCAACCGCTACGACCTGGCGGCGAAAGAATTTGCGCGCGTGCTCCAATTCTGGCCCGACGATGTCGAAACGAATTTTATGCTCGGATTGTGCTACAAAGAATTGATGGAACCGGCGCGCGCTATTCCGCTGTTCGAAAAAGTGTTGCGACGCAATCCGCGCCACGTGCAGGCGCTCTACTACCTGGGTGCGTCGTACCTGCAGATCGGCAATACCTCGCTGGGTAAAGCCTATCTCAGACGGTATGACTACCTGGCAAGTCAAGAACAGGCAAGCACTCCCGCGTCGCGTCGCGCCATGCGGCAGCGCAGCGTCGGCATGGTGGGTTCATCGTAAGCGTTGAGGAGCGACGTGTCCATGCAACAAGTCCTGGTGAACATTCCTTCTGTGCCGATATTCGAGCGTGTCGTGCGCGCCAGCGCCGATGAGGTCGGTCGTGCGTTGGGGTTCAGCGCCGAGCGCGTTGAGGACCTGAAACTGGCCGTCAGCGAGGCGGTGAATAATGCCATCGATCATGGCAATAAACGTCAGCCCGGAAAGCTGGTGGAAGTTGTCTTTGCGCTGCACAGCGACAAACTCGAGGTCCACGTGACCGATGAAGGCAGCGGCGTCGAGACGGTCGATTTTTCCCGAAAGGTTATCGAAGATCAGAATCTCGATGCAGGGATGTATCGCGGCTTTGGCATGTACCTCATTAGCGCCCTGGTCGATGACTGCGAGGTGAATTCGTCACAGTCAGGCACAACATTGACTCTACGTCTCTATCGGAGGAACCAGGACCATGACGAATGAGATGAACGAAGTGATCCATCGGGAAGAGTTTGGCGATGTTGCGGTGCTGCATATTATGACCAACAGCGTCGATGCGGTCTCGGCGAGCGCCATCGAAGCCACCGCAACTGCGACGGCAATGCGCCCGATTACCGTCCTCGATTTTGCCAATGTGTCGTTTATCAACTCGGCGGGCATTTCCGCCCTGCTCAAGTTTGTTGTGTCGGCTAAGAAGTCGGGGTACACGCTGTATGCCATGAATGTGACCCCGCACCATCAGAAGGTGTTCAAGATGGTCGAGATGTCGCGCTATATGCCCCCCATCGAGGAACGCGACCTCGCAGCATATCGGTAGGGAGACGCAGGGCAGAGACGTTGCACTGCGACGTTGCCCCTAAGGATGGCGGGTGTTGCACGTCGCATCTGTAACGAGGGTAGGCGGGTAGGGGCGCGCTGCTGGCGCGCCCCAAGCGGTACAATTGAGTAAGGTTGCACGTGGGAAGGCGGGCAGGGGCGAGCGGACTGCTCGCCTATCGCATAGCGCAGAGAGCGACTGTTTCTTTTGCCCCATGGCCAACTGGAAGCGCTCCAGCGTCTTGCCCAACATCGCCCCTCGCGCCGCTCCGTGTTTGTGGCGTTTCCGCTGGTCGGCACAACCTCTGAGTTGCAGCGCTATCCAGATTTGCTCGATGCGACGTGGTTGCTGGACGTCGCTTCTCCTTCTCTGAAGAATATGCAGCAGCCAGGACGCAGGAATGGTTGTCATAACGTCTATGTCGCGCCAGGAAGCATTGTTCTTCGCTCGGAGCAGGTCGCCGGAGAGGCTGTGTGGCTCAGCAACCTGATAAATAAACTTCTTGATGATCCGAGTACGAGTATTGGTATTGATATTCAGCCTAAACCTCTTGAGCCTGAACCTCGTAAGCCTGAACCTCGTAAGCCTGAACCCGAACTCCTGGAAGTCATCCTGAAAGAAGCCCCGTCGCTTGCAGGCGCCACCCTGGCAGCGCTGTTTATCCCTGGTGTCAACGGATTCTAAGATGAATGCAAGAAAGGCGTCGGGGCGAGGAAAATACGCTTTGCACTCCGAAAACGCCCCGCTTGAAAAGACCCCTCTGCTCCCCGCGCCCGGTGTTCAGGGTTCAGAGAGTTGGTTCTTGGCGCTCGGTTCTCATACTCATGCGCGGTCGTTTGTACAATACCGCCGGAGTGCTGCGGCAGGACGCCCGGCCGCTACGGGCGAAAGCCCTCGCTGAGGACGCAGTTCGACCATGCTCACCGCAAGTGAAAGCCCCGCTGGGGCTACTGATGACGATGTACCATCCCCGACTACCGCTGCGCGCATTCGTTGCGCCTTGCACAACGAATGCGCGAACATCTTGTTTGACTGACCGCAATTTAGTATCGGTTCTCGGTTCTCAATCCCACACCGCTGCCGTTGACAATGAAGACCATATTGGTCAACGGTCGATGCAACAAGAAGCCGCGCTGAAAACGCCGGCAGCCGCCGGCTTCGCCCTGTTCCGGTTCGATAGCCCGCCCCAATCTGGAGCGCACATCGGCATTGCGTGCCTACAGGCGGTCAAAGCCACGTTCTGGTGCGTCCAATCCGGCAGGCGGGTTCGGCAGTACTGGAGGAATTCCTTCGCTCAACCTCCCGTCTGCCACCCGTGTTTCATGGTATACTATAAACAGTACTGACCAGTCAGTCGATAGGCGGGCACATGGTTCACCTAACCGACAAGCGTTCTTCCGATCAGCAGAGCACCCGCGAGCGCATTCTCGAAGTGGCGCTGGATATTTTCTCGTCGAAAGGGTACCACGAGGCGCGCCTGGATGACATTGTCGAGGCGGCGCGTATCTCGAAGGGGTCGATCTACTTCCACTTTCCAAACAAGGAGCACCTCTTTCTGGCGCTGGTCGATCAATTCGCCGACCTGATCGAGCGGCGCGCTACCGAAGCCATCGAGCGCCAGCCGCGCGCCGGGATCGACCGGGTGCGCGCAGCGATCATGGCGGTGATCGAGACCTTCGGCAAGTATCGCCGTCCCGCCAAAATCCTGCTGGTGCAGGCCGTCGGATTGGGGGCGCCTTTCGAGAAAAAGCGACTGGAAGTGACCGATCGCTTCGCGGCGCTGATCAAGCGCCATCTCGATGAAGCCG
Source organism: Roseiflexus sp. (assembly GCF_057785375.1). NCBI lineage: Bacteria > Bacillati > Chloroflexota > Chloroflexia > Chloroflexales > Roseiflexaceae > Roseiflexus > Roseiflexus sp. The sequence goes on along the minus strand of NZ_JBYNRX010000016.1, from coordinate 59,938 downwards.
TGGCTGTCGGTGAGATCCAGCCGATCGATACCACGGTAGTGGCGCACGCCTGGATGGGCGCGATTTACAACCTGGTCATTCGCTGGGTGATGACCGGCGATCCGCCAGCCGAGCGTATCCCGCCCACGCTGGTGCCGTTGTTGCTGCGGAGTGTCAATTATCCGGTGGAGGAGAAACAGGGCAACGCCGTATAAGGATAGAGGCGCGAGGCGAGAGGTGCGAGGTGCGAGGCGAGAGGCGAGAGGCGAGAGGCGCGAGGCGAGAGGTGCGAGGTGCGAGGCGCGAGGCGCGAGGCGCGAGGCGCGAGGCGCGAGGTGCGAGGCGAGAGGTGCGAGGCGAGAGGTGCGAGGCGAGAGGTGCGAGGCGCGAGGTGCGAGGTGAATGCGATGCCCTGAGCCTGCGAAGGGTTGAACGCATCATCCACTGTGATCCCTCACCAGCGTACATCGGCTGTTGTACGAATGATCGCGCATTAGCATCAGTTCCTGGTTCTTAGTTCTCAGTTCTCAGTTCTCAGTTCTTAGTTCTCAGTTCTCAGTTCTCAGTTCTCAATGACCAAATCCTTCCAACAACACTACGGTCGTCTGATCAGCCTGAGCATGCCGTGCCCTGGCGTGTCTCCCGCTGACCTGTTGCGTCACGCACGTGGGCAGCCGCGGTCGTTCTGGGAGAGTGCGCGCGACGGGGTGGCGTTCGCCGGGATGGGGATCGCGGTCGAATTGATGGCGTGGGGCGCCAATCGCTTCGCCGAGATTGAGAAGCAGGCGCGTGTGTTGTTCGAGAATGCAGTGATGCTCGATGAGCGCGAGCCGCTGGCAGCGCCGCGACTTTTCGGCGGCTTTGCGTTCCATAACGACTTCGTGCCCGATCTGGCATGGGCGGATTTCCCGCCGGCGCATTTTGTGCTGCCGCACTACCAACTGGTGCGCGTCCGCGATTCGTTCTGGTTGACGCTGAATATTCACGCGCCGCCTGGCGAAGACCCGCGTGCGCTGGAGTCCGACCTGCGTGAGGCGCTGCTGGCGCAGATCGATCGCCTGCAGAGCGCGCCGCCGTCGCCGCCGCCTCCTTCACCGGCGCGCCTGGCGTATCCCATGCCGTTCGAACAGTGGGCGCGCAGTGTCGAACGGATTGTCTGGCAGATCAATGCGGGCAACCTGAAGAAGGTCGTGCTGGCACGAATTGCCGAGGCGTCGTTCAAAGCGCCGGTGGATGTCGATAGCGCGCTGGCATACCTGGAACAGCGCTACCCCGACACCTATCGCTTTCTCTTCGAGCCGCGCCCCGGACGCGCATTTTTCGGCGCGACGCCGGAATTGCTGGCGCAGGTGAGCGGTGACCGGGTGACGACGATGGCGCTGGCGGGCAGCATCCGGCGTGGCGCGACGCCCGAAGAAGATGAACGGCTTACAGCGGCGCTGCTGGATAGCGCGAAGGATCGCCACGAGCATCAGATCGTGGTCGATGAGGTGCGCAACCGCCTGGCACCGCTGACGAGTCGCCTGGATGTAGGTGCAACCAGGGTGATGCGGCTGAGCAACATTCAGCACCTGCACACGCCGATTGGCGGTGTGCTGCGCCAACCGCGCGGTGTACTGCCGGTCGTGGCGACGCTCCACCCGACGCCGGCGCTCGGCGGCGAGCCACGCGAAGCGGCAATGCGCCTGATCGCAGAACTGGAACCGGCGCCGCGCGGCTGGTACGCCGCGCCCGTCGGCTGGATCGACCGGCGCCTGGATGGGCAATTCGGGGTTGCCATTCGCTCGGCAGTGGTCCAGACGACCCGCGCCTGGCTGTATGCCGGCGCCGGGATTGTCGCCGCAAGCGACCCGCAACGCGAATGGGACGAAACGAACCTCAAGTTCCGCCCGATGATCGAGGGGTTGGGGGTTTAGAGGTAAGAGGTGCGCGGCGAGAGGTTTTTCATGTCTTCCATCGCTGTTCTCCTTTTAGTTGGGGGTTCAGAGGTAAGAGGTGCGCGACGAGAGGCGAGAGGTTACGGGTGGAAAGGTTGCCGGTCGGGACGCAGAGGAAGTGCAGGTTACAGGTAGAGACGTTGCACTGCACCGTCTCTCGATTGCCGTGGTACTGCAACACCTTTGCAGGTGATGGTCTGGAAGGAACGCCACCGACCTTCGAGGTCTCTGCCATGAGTTCTGGCAGTCTCCCGAAGCGCCGCAGTCGGAACAGTCTGCGACCTTGGCGGATGTGACCGTCACCAGCGGGGGAGCGGGGCGCTTTCCGGGTCGTCGTCCAGCACAGCGCATGTGCCGGGTGCGGCGCATCTTATCGGAGGTGTCGGTCACCGACAGGGGAGCGGGGCGCTTTCCGGGTCGTCGTCCAGCACAGCGCATGTGCCGGGTGCGGCGCATCTTATCGAAGGTGTCGGTCACCGGCGGGATCGGTTCTCGGTTCTCGGTTCTCGGTTCTCGGTTCTCGACATGCCCAATCGCAACTTTCTCTACGCCACCACACTGGTCGATGAGCTTGCCCGCGCCGGGCTGCGATACGTGTGCCTGGCGCCGGGGTCGCGCAATACGCCGCTGGTGCTGGCATTCGCCCAACATCCAGCGATTCGAGTCTTTTCGCACCTGGACGAGCGCAGCGCGGCGTTCTTCGCGCTCGGTCTGGCGTTGGCAACCGATACGCCAACCGCAGTGGTCTGTACGTCCGGTTCGGCGGCGGCGAACTTCTTCCCGGCGATTGTCGAGGCGCATCAGGCGGAGGTTCCGTTGCTGGCGCTGACGGCGGATCGCCCGCACGAGTTGCGCGACAGCGGCGCCAACCAGACGATCGATCAGGTGAAGATGTTCGGCAGTTTTGCGCGCTGGAGCGTCGATGTGGCGCTGCCGGAGGCGACGCCGCCGCCGGTTGCGCTGCGCAACCTGCGAACGCTGGCGGCGCGCGCGATGACGATCGCTAGCGGTGAGCCGCGCGGCGTGGTGCATCTGAACCTGCCGTTTCGCGCGCCGCTGGAGCCGACCCCCGTAGCGGGCGATATGACAGAACCGCCGGCAGCGGCGCAGCCGCGTGACCGTGATGCGCCGTATACGCAGGTCTTGAAGGCAGCGCCTGCCGCGCCGCAGGAAGCGGTCGTCGAGCAGATTGCCGCAATCTTCGAACAGCACGAGCGCGGTCTGATCGTCTGCGGTCCGCGTTGCCCTGGCGGGGCGTTTGGCGCGTTGGTGAGCGAACTGTCGCAGTGCACCGGCTACCCGGCGCTGGTCGATGGCGTGTCGGGGGTGCGCTTCGGCTATCCTGGCGTGATCGGCGGGTATGAGTCGTTCCTTTTCGGCGAGCACCCCTTCTCGCCGCCAGAGGTTGTGCTGCGGTTCGGCGCGGTTCCCACCTCGAAGTGGCTCAATCAGTACCTCGACACAGCAGCGTCGCCGGTCGTCATCCATGTGCGCGCCAGTGGCGTATGGGCGGATGACAGTCATCGGGTGAGCCACTTCGTTGTGGCTGACGAAACCGCCTTCATTCGCGCGCTGCTCCCGCGCCTGACCGAACGCCGGAGTGCGTGGATGCAGCGTTTCGCCGAAGCGGAGGCGCGGGTGTGGGCAGCCGTCGAAGCCGGAATTGCCAACGAGCCGTACTTTGATGGGGGCGCGGTGTATGACGTGATCGACCTGCTGCCGGAGGGCGCCTCGCTCTTCGCCGGCAACAGTCTGCCGGTGCGCCATCTCGATCAGTTCGGCAAACCAGGGATGAAGCGCATTCATGCGTTTGCGAACCGGGGCGCGTCGGGGATCGACGGGAATATCTCGACGGCGCTCGGCATTGGCGCAGGACGGCCGGACGCGCCGCTGGCGGCGATTGTTGGCGACATTACGTTCTACCACGATATGAATGGGTTGCTGGCGGTGCGGCGCTGCGGCGTTCCGGCGACGATTGTGCTGCTCAACAACGACGGCGGCGGCATTTTCCACCGCCTGCCGATCAACCGGTTCGACCCGGAGTTCACCGACTATTTCCTAACGCCGCATGGACTCGACTTTGCGCCTGCGGCGAAGATGTACGGTCTGGAATATGTGCTGGTAAAGGATCGTGAGGCGTTCCGCAGCGCCTTCCGCGCCAGCATCGACGCGCGCGCTGCAACCCTCATCGAACTGCGCACCGATGCGCGCATCGACCTGGCGCGACGGAATGCCATTATGAGAGCAATATAGAAGGAGAATACGATGGCGCGTTTTATACCCACACTCTCATCGCTGGTCGAATGGACCGAAGTCAAGGAGTACGAAGACATCACCTTCCACATTGGCGGGGGAATTGCCCGCATCGCCTTCAATCGCCCTGAAATTCGCAACGCTTTCCGCCCCAAAACAATCGATGAGATGACCGAGGCTGTTCTGTCCGCCTGGCACAACCAGGATGTCGGCGTCGTCATCCTGACCGGCAATGGTCCGAGTCCGAAGGACGGCAAGTACGCCTTCTGTTCCGGCGGCGACCAGACAGTGCGCGGGCAGGCGGGGTACATCGATGACGAGGGGGTTGCGCGGTTGAATGTGCTGCAACTGCAACGCTACATCCGCACTATGCCAAAGCCAGTGATCGCCGCCGTCGCCGGGTATGCCATCGGCGGCGGGCATGTGCTGCACGTGATCTGCGACCTGACGATCGCGGCGGAGAATGCGATCTTCGGGCAGACCGGTCCGATCGTCGGGAGCTTCGACGCTGGGTTTGGCTCGAGTTATCTGGCATCAATCGTCGGGCAGAAGAAGGCGCGCGAGATCTGGTACCTCTGCCGCCAGTACAATGCGCAGCAGGCGCTGGAGATGGGGCTGGTCAACACAATCGTGCCGGTGGACGAACTGGAAGATGAGGCGGTGCGCTGGGCGCAGGAGATTCTGGAGAAGAGTCCGATCGCCATCCGCTTCCTCAAGGCGGGCTTCAATGCTGACCTCGATGGTCAGACCGGCATTCAGGTGCTGGCAGGCGACGCGACCATGCTCTTCTATATGACCGAAGAGGGCAACGAGGGCAGGAAAGCCTACCTGGAGAAGCGCAAACCCGATTTCTCGAAGTTCCCCCGCCGTCCATGATGCGCGACTGGCTCTCGGCGCAGGCGCTAGCGCGCCCTGACGGCGCGGCGCTGTTCGTTGGCGAAGCGACGCTGACCTACCGCGCGCTGCACGAACAGACAGCGACGTTCGCTGCCCGTCTCGCAGCAGCCGGCGTCGAGTGCGGCACGGTCGTTGGCGTGTTGCTGTCGAACCGGCTCGAAGCGGCGCTGGCGATTCACGCCGCGCCGCGCCTCGGTGTGACGCTGGCGCTGTTCAATACGCGCCTGACCCCGGCGGAACTCGATGTGCAGGTGCGTGCAGCGGAGTGTTGCGTGCTGGTGTGTGAGCACGATACCCTGCCGGCAGCGCTGGCGCTTCCTTCGGCGCCCCGCGTGCTGTGTGTCGATCCGGTCAATGACCCGCGCCTGACGCCAATCGACCGGCTTGCCGGGGATGGCGCTGCGTACTGCGAAGGCGCCATCGACCTCGACGCGCCGTTTGTGATCATCTTCACTTCTGGCACCACCGGAACACCACGCGGCGCCGTGCTACCCTATGGCGCATTCTTCGCCAGCGCCATGGCATCGGCGTACCGCATTGGCGTCGTGCCGCACGACCGCTGGCTCTGCGTGCTGCCGAACTACCACGTTGGCGGGTTGAGCATCCTGCTGCGGTCATGCCTCTACGGCACGGCGGTGGATCTCTGGCAACGCTTCGACGCTCCGGCGATCATGGAACGGTTGAGACGTGCGCCGGTGACACTCATCTCGCTGGTGCCAACGATGCTCTACCGGCTGCTTGAACAGGCTGGCACTGCACCGCCGCATCTGCGACTCGTGCTCCTCGGTGGGGCTGTCGCGCCCCCTGATCTACTGGAGCGCGCCCTGGAAGCAGGATGGCCCATTGCCACGACCTATGGACTGACCGAGGCGGCATCGCAGGTGGCGACGGCACTGCCTGAAGAGGTGCGCCGCAAGCCCGGCAGCGTCGGGCGACCGCTGATCTTCACCCGCGTGCGGGTCGTGGACGACCAGGAGCGCGATCAGCCTCCCAACGTCTACGGCGACATCGTGGTGCAGGGTCCGACCCTCATGCGCGGCTACCTCGGCACCATGCCGCTCGCCGCTGATACCTGGCTTCCCACGGGGGACATCGGCTACCTCGACGCCGACGGCGACCTGTGGGTGGTGCAACGGCGCAGCGACCTGATCATCAGCGGTGGTGAGAACATCTACCCGGCGGAAGTCGAGCAGGTGTTGCGCCAGCACCCGGCAGTCGCCGATGTCGCGGTGGTCGGCGTGCCATCGGCGGAGTGGGGGCAACAGGTCGGCGCCGCCATCGTTCTGCGCGATCCAGCGGTGAGCGTTGAGGACATCATGGCGTTCAGCCGCACCCGGCTGGCGGGGTACAAACAACCGCGCGTTGTCCGTATCGTCGACGAGTTGCCGCGCACTGCGTCGGGGAAGGTGCTGCGAGCGGCGGTGACGGAGTTGTTGCAGGCGCCAACGTGACCGTCACCTCCGCCAGGCGCCCCGCTCCCCGCCGGTGACCGTCACCTCCGCCAGGCGCCCCGCTCCCCGCCGGTGACCGTCACCTCCGCCAGGCTGCGCCTCACCGCCCAACATGCTGCGCCGGGCGATGACCACGCAACCGCCTGTCACCCCGCAGTGACCGTCACCTCCGCCAGGATCGGCGCAATACCAGGGTCTGGGAGCGGCAGGCGGAGCAATGCGCAACGGAAGGCACTGCAGAACAATCAACAGGACGCCTCCAAACGCAAGAACGCCGGTGATCAGACCGGCGATTGCCCCTCGTTTTGCTGCATTGCTCATCTGAACTTCCCCGTTGCTCGAAGTGTACCATAGAACGCCATCTTACTCTTGACAAAGAAAAACAAACGCTGTATATTTACACCGTAAATATAACTTCGCCTGTTCCCTGGAAGCCTATGTCACCGCGACCACGCAAAGACGAGCGCAGCATCAATCTGCAAGAGGCGATCAAAGAGACCGCCTGGCAATACATCGCCAAATATGGCGCTCCCGCCCTGAGCCTGCGCGCAATCGCGCGCGCACTGGAAATTACTGCGCCCGCGATCTACAACTACTATCCCGACCGCGATGCGCTGGTGACGGCGCTGATCATCGACGCCTACACGTCCTTTGGCGATGCACAGATCGCCGCGCGTGACGCCTTCCCGGAGGAGGACATCATCGGGCGGTTACACGCCATCGGGCATGCGTACCGCCGGTGGGCGCTGGCGCATCCGCAGCGCTACCAGCTCATCTTCGGCACGCCGGTTCCCGGTTACGTCGCGCCGATGGAACAGGTCCTTCCATCTGCGGTGCGGGCGTTCGGCGTGCTCGTCAGCGTGGTGGAAGCTGCGCGCCGCGCGGGAACATTGCGGGCCGACTCGTTCCCGCCGATCAAACCCGGATACGAAGCGGCGCTTGAAGAATGGAAACGGTTCAGCGGCGACGCCGATGTGCTGTCGCTCTCGGTAGCGCTGCTGATCTGGGCGCGGGTTCATGGAATGGTTTCGCTGGAAATCGCCGGGAGTCTGCCTCCGTTCGGCGCTGGCGTCGATGCGCTCTACAAATACGAGATTGTGTCCATCGAGCGGCAGTTTTTCAGGGAGGGAGAGAGTTGAGATTCATACCGGCGCAATAAAGTGACGAAGCGCTCTTCTGTCACGCAGGAAGATGGATTTGCTTCGCTCACAATGACGCCTGACCATCAGTTGTTCGGATAAGCTCGAAAGCGATATGCGCGAAAGGGAAAGTTTCATGCCTCGTGAACTGGTTCCGCTGGCATATTCCTGGCACTCGATGGGGCGCTGGGTCCTGCTGGCGCTGGCGTTGATCGCCATTGTGCGCTGCGGGTGGGTGTGGGCGCACAATGGAACGCACGGGAGACTCGACCGCGTGGTGCTGACGGGATTTGCTGGCGCGATGACGGTGCAGGGGGGACTGGGTTTGGTGATACTGTTCGGGTTCGGCACGCTGGGCGCAGGTTTCCCGCTGACAAGCATCGTCCATGGGATCACGACCTGCATTGCCATCATCATCAGTTTTCAGTTTTTGCGCTGGAACGATGCGTCATCTGTAGTGCAGGCGCGCAACGGTCTGTTTTCCGTCGGCGGAGCGCTGATATGCGCCGTTATCGGGATGTCGCTGCTGCCCGAAGGTCTGGCGCGCATGGTGAATGGGTAGAGCCTATCCAGAAAAACTCGTCGGGTAGGCGAAGGCAATGCCTTCGCCTGCCCCATGCTCACCGGCAGCAATGTAATACAGGGGAACGGCGTCACGTGAAAGCTCTGGTTAGTTGGTGAAGAAGAAATTGCGATTTGCCTGGTCATACATAGACTGAAACCGGGCGAGGCGCTCATCTCGGCGGCGATGACCCGTGTGATGGTCAGACGTCTGGCGCAGATTCGTGCGCATGACTCTTAACCGCATGTTCAGATACTTTCTCAGGCGCGCTTCCGATGACACTCATCACGAGACTGGAACCACCTACCAGCGAACCGACACCCAGGCTCATAATAAACCCTATCAATATCAGCGCCGGCAGCCCGGTCAGCTCTGAACGTGGCAGGTACCAGGCCCAGTGATCAACGAGGTGTTGGTTCGATGGATCATAGTACCATGCCCAGCGGGAGCGCGGATGCTCGGGCAGCGGCGCAATCGCTGTATCGACAACCTTCAGCGCAGATCCACGAGATGTGACTCCCTGGAGCATAACGATCAGCGGTCCCAAGGGGTCATTGCGGTCGCTAAAGCCTATGGACAGCGGGTTCCATGGCCGGGCGACAATCTCCAGACGAGCCTGACCGGGTTGAAGAAGGACGGTGTAGACTCGCCGCTGACCCTCTGGTTGATACCCCAAATCATACCCGTTGAGACGCAGGCGTAGTGCGCTTGCGGGCGCAAGTGGCGGGCGTTGGTTGTCGAGTGTGAAGATAATGCGCGCCCCATCCCTTGTTGTGCAGTTTACGACGCCATATGCGCCGGTGCGTCGAGGGAGCGCCGTACCATCCGTTGTTTCCGCAGGATAGAGACCGTCACTCAGTCGGCACACCGGCGGCGCTGCCGTGTAACGCCGCCAACGGTCTGCCAATAGACGCCAATGCCCCAAGAGCGGCGAAGCATCCGGACGGTAGACCCGTTCCTCTGATGGGATGAGCACCACATAAGTGTTGAAATTGAACAGCGCTCCACCAAGATTACCGGTAAATCCGAGCAACCCTAAGAATGCCACAATAGCCAACCACCGGCGGTTCAAGCTTGATCGTACAGCAGCGCATGGAAACAGCCCGGCGCCCGAAACGATGAGTGGCGGCAGTACAGGCAGGAGAAAACGAGGACCCCACACACCTCCGCCCTGCCACTGTCCCCAGCTGGCGTACAGCCCGAGATGCAATAGAAAGAGCCCAAGAGCTAACCAGACAACTGCCCGCTCTCCCCTCCGCCAGAGTGCGACACTCCCTGGTATTGCCAACAGGATTGGCGGCGCATAGAGAAACACGCTCTTGCCGGGGCTGAATAACAGACCGATAAGACCCTCCAGCAGCGGGGTGGTAAACAGGTACGCCTCACTCGCGTAGCCCGATGCAAGAGGCGTGCCAAAGCGGACAAGGTTGTACCAGATGAATATCGATAGACCGGAGATCATTCCGCTTAGCCATATCGCTATGAAGCTCAGAGTAGTACCGACGCGCCTAATACTGGAGGGTATCTCGATTGAACCCCGGGAGCTCATCGCACCTGGCGAACTGCGCCATGCTTCCCCCAGAACATAGAAGCCAATGATCGGCAGCGCTACACCTGCCGCAATACGCGTCGTCAACAATAAGCCCGCCGACAGACCGGAGACAAGCAGGGCAATCTATCGCAAAGCTGGTTGGGTATGCTGCCAGGCAGCATGCGCTCGCTCAGCAGCCATCAGAATCAGGAATCCGGCCAGCGGTTCAGAGAAAAACGTGCGCGCATACGGCCAGGCAAAAGTCGCCAGACCGTAAAGCAGTGCAAGGATTGCCGCCCATATCTTTGCGGCGCCTAGCCGCAAGGCCCAATGAGCCAACACAGCGCACGTTGCAGCAGTGAGCAGGCTATTGAGCACCGTAACAGCGAAACGGGTCAGGTAGTCAGCAGGCGGACCCGCAGGAGCAATCTGCCTGCCGAGGAGATAGAATGGCACGGCTAGCAGTGAAGGTAGAACGCCATAGGGTGAGTAGCGCCCTTCGGCGCGACCAGGGCGCAATGCCGCAACCGGTGCGCCGTCTTCCACCACTGCCACATCGCCCCGTTCGATCAGGCTACGGGTCACCGCTAGCATGGTCTCTTCATCTGCCGAATAGGCATGGCCGCTCATCGTGAGCAGGTAGAAGCCAAAGCAGAGCAGAAAGATCGCGCTAGCGAAACGCATACATCCTACCGGTGATCGGCAATTCGTAGCCTATCAAACGATCAAATAGGAACGCCCCAAATCAGTTATAAGATGAAGGCAGTGGTTGATTACAGGTAGAGTATACCATGCGGCAAGGCGCTCACCGCCTGACATGCTCCTTTGATTACTCGTTACGGCGTTGAGCATGTCCAGCACGTCATTCAACGCCCGTCGGTCATCTTGGAGTAAGCCATGTCGCACTGATGATCACCGCGCTCTGCGGCGGAATCTCAGGCAGCGCATACGCGCTGATTGACCCGTCGGCGCCGACGGTCAGCGGCGGCAGATCCCCGCTGCCGAAGAGCAGGTCGGGGGTGTAGACGCCGGGAGCGAGCCCGCTCCGCGCGGTCGAGATGGTCACGCCGGAGAGCGGGCCGGCGCTGAAGTTAATCACCACCAGCACCGCGTCGTCGCCGCTGCGCCGCAGGAACGCCGCTGCGCCGCCGGTCGCGTCCAGCGGGGTGAAATCGCCTTTGCCGAGCGCCGGACGGCTGGTGTGCAGGCGGATGAGGGTCCGATAGACGTTGAGCAGCGAGCCGGGATCGGCGTCCTGCGCGGCGACATTGACCGCCGGGAAATCGCTCTGGGGCGCCTGCCAGGGTGAGCCGGTCGTGAACCCTGCGCCCGGTTCGCCGGTCCACTGCATCGGCGTGCGAATGCGCTCGTCCGGTTTGGCGCCGCTCATGCCGATTTCCTCGCCGTAATACACAAACGGCAGCCCCGGTGAAGTCAGCAGCGCGATGGCGGCAACCCGCGCCTTGCCGCCATCGCCGCCGAGGACGGTCATCACTCGTTCCTGATCGTGGTTGGTGAGGAACGGCGCCCATCGCTGGTACGGCAGGCGACTCAGCGCCTCCTCCACCGCCGTCAGATACGGTCCCGGCGCGCCGGTGCTGGCGGAACGCAGGATGCCCTCCGCAACGCCGAACTCGAAATAGGTGTCGAGCTGGTCGGGATAGTAGGCGGCAAGCGAACCGGCGCGCCCGCCAAAGACCTCGCCGACCGTGAATGCTCCCGGTTTGATACGCTCGATGGCAGCCTCAAACGAGCGCATCCAGGCGTGGGTTTCGCGCGTTCCTTCCTGTTCGGAACCGTTTTCGACCACATGCTTGATTGCGTCGAGGCGGAATCCATCGACCCCCATCTCGTTCAGCCAGAAGGCGGCAATTTTCTCCGCCTCGGCGACGACTGCCGGGTTGCGGTAGTTCAGATCGGGCATTTCGGCGACGAAGACGCCGTAGTAGTACTCGTTGCGCGCCGGTGAACGGTGCCATACCTGCTGCCCCCACGGTCCGCGATAGCCGGGATCGACCGGCGACCAGATGTACCAGTCGCGATAGGGGGATGCCGGATCGTTCAGCGCCGAGATAAACCACGGGTGCGCGCTGGATGTGTGGTTCAACACGAGATCGACGATTACCCGGATGCCGCGCCGGTTTGCTGCTTCGATCAGGCGCTTGAAGTCTTCGTTTGTGCCATAGTCTTGTTCGACGGCATAGTAGTCGATCACATCGTAGCCGTGGTAACTGGCGGCTTCCGCCACCGGCATCAGCCAGATGCAGGTGGCGCTGAGATCGGAACCGCTGGTTGGATCGCCGTCGTTGATGTAGTCGAGTTTTGCGATTAGCCCGTTGATGTCGCCAATCCCATCGCTATTGCTGTCGTAGAACGAGCGCACGAAGATTTCATAGCAAACAGCGGCGTCCCACCACCCTTCCGGCAACGGTCGCGGTTCCGCCGTCGGTCCGAGGGTGATGGTCGGGAACGGGGTCGGCAGCGGCACGGTCGGGGTCGCTTCTGCGGGAGATGGCGCATTCGCCGCCATCGTAGCAAGCAACGCCGCCTCTTCGCTCAACGGCGTGGCGGAAGGGACGGCGGTCGGCGCCACGGTTGGCGGGACTGCTGCGGAAGGCGACCCGCAACCGGCGATGATCAGGCATACGCTCAGCAAGAGTGCGAGAATCGATGCTTTCATTGGTCGTCGAAGAGCGGCAACTGGCCAAAGGCGTACTTTTCCGCCGTCGCCCAGTAGCGCGAAAAGCGGCGAAGGTCCAGGCGACCAGTATACGCCAGAAATGGCTCGACCGGCAACACGGCGACGGGCAATTCATCACGCAGGCGGTCGCAGATTGCGCGGAAACGCGGGCTGGGGCTGAAGGCGGTGGCGACTCCGTCGGCGGCGTGCTCGCGGGCGAATGCCAGAACTTCGGCAGCAACGTCGCCGCGCCGGATGACGACCGGCAGTTCCAGCAGGCACTCGTAGATGAAGACGATCCGTTTCAGCGAGATGCGCCATTCTTCGATCAGGGCATCGTCCCAGACCCAGATCGCCGGGGCGCCAGGGTACGCCTGGAGCGCCGGTCCGTAGGGACTCAGACAATCGCCGTGAACCCAGACGATCGGGCAGGTGAATTGGGGGGATGTCATGGTTTCTTCCTTCGGTCGGGGCTGGTCTCAGACCTCCCGGTCGGGCAGGTCTGAGACCAGCCCCTACTACCGTCACCGCATACTACGAGCGAGCAGGTCTTCCGCCGGATGCACCGTCTGATCTTCGTCGGTTCGGCATGGGGGCTGATAATCATCGGCGCACCCCGGCTTCTGCATGCGTCGCATCGCATCGGCAACGCGCCCGGTGATGGCGCGCATGATGTCGGGCGGGTCGCCGAGGTCCGCAAGGCTGGCTGCCTGAAACGGCTCGGCGAACACAACGCGCACAACTGGCGGTCGGTAGGCGGGGAGCAGCACCTGCAATGTCGCCGCCGCCCATTCCCGGTCGCGCCGCTGGCGATAGAGCCGCGGAATCGGATTGCGCAGCGCGGCAGCCGAAATCGTACCGCCGACCGCAACCGGCAACACGAGCGCCTCCGGCGCCAGCCGCGCAAAGAGGGTCACACTCTCCGACCAGTGCGCCAGCGCGTCGATGGCGTCGGGCATGACCAGCGGGTCGGGTTCGATCTTGCCGGCGGGATAGATCAGCGCAGCACCGCCGCGCCGCAGATGGGCGGCAATGGTGCGCATGCCGCTCATTCGTCCGCGGCTTTCACTTTCTCCTTCCGGGATGAACACCAGGTGGCTGCTAATATTCGGCAGCAAGCGCAGCAATTTGCGCTCAGCGGCGATCACCTTCAGATCGGGACGCGAGAGTGCGACGAACAGCGCCATCGCATCCGACATTCCTGGATGGTTTGAGAGAATCAGGAGCGGACCGCGCCTCGGAACGTATTCTGCACCATAGATTTCGAGTCGGCGAGCGAAGGTATGCACAATCCACGAGGCGCCGAGATGAAGACCACACGCGCCGACCATCTGTTCGTATGCCAGAATCTGGTGGGCGAAGCGGCGTGCAGGGAGCCAGCAGATCAATTCCAGCAGGCGACGACCGCACCGGATGCGGTCGAGTTTGAACGACGCGATCAGGTCTTCGACATTCAGGCGGGTCAGGGCGTCGAGTTGTTCGGGATCACGCTCTCTGCGCAACGTATAAAAGCCCATGATCTATTTTTATCCGGTCGTACCGGTTGCGTTCGGGAAGAGGCGCCGATTCAGCACATCGTAGGTTCCCTCGAAGTCGCAGCGCCCGTAGAGCGGGCATGTGCGGCAGTAGACGCCATCGGTGAAACGCTCCAGGTTTTCGCGGTTGAAGATGTACGGCTTATGACTGAAGGTGCTCGCCACCCACTGCCACGATAGATTGTTACTCGCCGGATCGCCGTCGAGCAGGTGTTCGAGAAACCAGCGCGCGCCCGCCTGCCATCTGATACGGCGCCAGTGTACCACATAGGCTGCCAGCCACATGCGCACATGGTTGTGCAGGTAACCGGTGGCGCGCAGTTCGCGGCTGAATGCGTCGATGCACGCCAGCCCGGTGCGCCCTTCGAGAATATCGTCCGGCATCTCGGCGGCATAGTCACCGGCGCCATAACCGGTTTTGTACGGCTCCCGGTCACGCCAGATCTCATCACCGAGGCGTTCGTAGAGTCGCTGCCAGTAATCACGCCAGCCGAGTTCACTCACGAATTTAGCGACATCGGCATAGCGTCGCGCCCGGCTGAGCGCCGCATCGCGCACCTCTGCCAAGCTGAGGACGCCGTGCCGGATGTATGGTGACAGATGCGTGACCGCGCCGCTCAGATAGTTGCGTGTGGCGGCGTAGCGACGCGGATCGATACGGTGCAGCCGCGCTTCCGCTTCTCGCCTCCCGCCGCGCGTTGCGCTCACTTCGTCACAGCGCGCCGCCGCCTGCGGAAACTCGCGGCGCAGATACTCGATCAACTCATCGCGGTTGGCGAAATCACGGCGCATATCGGTAGACATCCTCGAATCTCCGGAATCTGTTTCGGCGGGCGCCACGTCTCTGCTTACCGGTGAACATTTCTGACGTGCCGCCGATACTTGCGGCAGGCATCACTACAGTACTTCACATCGGTCCAATTCTTTGCCAGGCTCTTGCGCCAGGTGAAAGGACGACCACACGTTGCACAAATCTTTTCCGGCAAATGCTGCTTCTTAACTCCTCGCACAGGCTCTTCCTCTCCAGCGGTGATGATCCCGGCTTGCCCGCCGCCCATACCATAACGCAACGCTGCGCGCAGCATGTTTCCATGACATTGGCATCATGCGGAATGACGATTCTCATACTAACTTGCGGTCAGTCCGCCCTGCAGCCGAAGCTGCGGACTACGGCTGCAAAGCCCGCCTGCGCGGGCTTCACCGGGCGATACCGGATTCTTTTCGCAAAAACCATTATTGTGCAAATGACCGCGTATGAGTATCGGTTCTCATACCGATGCGCGGTCATTTGTACAATGCTGCCGGGGCGCTGCTCTTTGTTCTACGTGAAACGGGCGTCTGAATACCTTGTGTGATTGACCGCAACTTGGCATCAGTTCTCAGTTCTCAGTTCTCAGTTCTCAGTTCTCAGTTCTCAGTTCTCAGTTCTCAGTTCTCAGTTCTCAGTTCTCAGTTCTCAGTTCTCAGTCTCAGTTCTCAGTTCTCGGTTCTCAGTTCTCCCCCAACACCACCTCCGCCTGCCGCGTCACCGCCTCACGCTCAGAAGCGTCGAGCCGCGACAACCCCAGCACTGCCGGACCAAGCCGCGGGTTGGCGCGCAGCGTCGCTTCATGCCGAATGAGAAAGTTCCAGTAGAGCGTGTTGAACGGACAGGCATCCGGTCCAACGCGCTGCTTCGGGTTGTACCGACACCCGCTGCAATAGTCGCTCATTTTATTGATATACGCAGCCGAGGCAATATATGGTTTGGTCGCCGTCAACCCGCCATCGGCGTTCAGCCCCATGCCGATCACATTCGGCTGCATCACCCAGTCGTAGGCATCGATGTAGTGCGCCAGAAACCAGTCGTTGACTTCCGCGGGACGGATTCCCGCCAGCAGGCAAAAGTTGCAGACGACCATCAGACGCTCGATGTGATGGGTGTAGCCGGTTGCAATTGCGCGTTTGATGACATGGCGCAGGCAACGCATGTCGGTGTCGCCGTTCCAGAAGAAGCGCGGCAGCGGGCGTGTCGCATTCCAGGCGTTGGCGTCGCGCAGGTCGGGCATCAGGCGCCAGTATTGCCAGTAGATGTACTCGCGCCAGCCGATGATCTGACGCACGAAGCCTTCGACTGACTGGATCGGAGCGGCGCCGACGCGGTATGCCTGCTCGGCGGCGCGCACCATCTGGAGCGGCTCGAGCAGCCCGATGTTGATGTACGGCGAGAGCACCGAGTGAAACAGCACATCATGCGTGGCGCTCATGGCATCCTCGTAGGGTCCGAACGCCGCCAGGCGATGGGTGATGAAATCCGCGAGCGCCGCTTCCGCCTGTGCGTGGGTGACAGCAAGCGCAAATCCGGTGGCTGTGCCAACCCCGCCACCGCGCGCCTCGACTTCAGCAATCACCTGGCGCGTGATCGCATCCGGCTCGAAAGACAGCGGCGACGGCGGAACGACCGAACGCGGCAATGGACGGCGGTTCAGACGGTCGAAGTTCCACTCGCCGCCTGCCGGCGAACCATCCGGTTCGAGCAACACCGCAAAATGGCGACGCATTGCGCGGTAGAAGCGCTCCATGATCACGCGCTGCGATGGTTCGACATCAGGAAACGGATTACACCGACCGGTGAGAAACTGAGTATTGGGCAGCACCTCGACCGGAATGCCGAGCGCCTGGCTGAGCTGATCCTGCTGGAAGCGGCGGGTTTCATACTCGGCGGCTGCCATCGTCACCAGGCAGTGCGACCGATGCTGCGCGACGTGGCGCTGCAACCCCTCGACGAACGACGGCGCGCGCACTTCATCGACCAGATACCCCTGCTCGCGCAGCGCCGCCGCGTAGTGGCGCATGGCGCTGAGGATCAGAACGATCTTCTTACGCTGGTAGGGCATCTGCGCAATGCGCGCGTCGCTCTCCACC
Organism: Roseiflexus sp.; assembly: GCF_057785375.1. NCBI lineage: Bacteria > Bacillati > Chloroflexota > Chloroflexia > Chloroflexales > Roseiflexaceae > Roseiflexus > Roseiflexus sp. The sequence continues at coordinate 43,070 of NZ_JBYNRX010000016.1, read as the reverse complement.
AGGACCACGCGCATCCCCTGCCGCCCCATACGCGCCTCGACCGCCTCGATGGCCGGGTGCACGCGGAGCAGTTGGTCGCCCAGAAGCCAGACGGTAATCGGTGTGTTGTTCATCCGCGTTGTACAGTGTAAATGCTGCTGAAAAGGGGTACGTCGGTGTCGGGCCGATGGATGGCGGGGAAATTGAGGCGTCTCCAAAGGGAATACAGACTTGTACGCAACATCAACGCCCGGTGCTTCGAGCAGGAACACCCGACCACCGGTACGGTATGCGAGACCAGGAGATGGGTCCAGCGGCAGCCCATCGCGCTGCCCGAAGCCTCGGCGTTGGGCTGATAGCACGAAGTGCGCACCCATGCGGTTGTGGTCCGCCGGAACGCGATGGTTCCGGTCAACGCACGATTGCACTTCCATGCACGTGTTCATCGTTGAGTAACTCCGTACACCTGAGAGCGCAGGCATCCCGCCTGGAAACACAGGCATTCCGCCTGCATCAGCGCAAGCATCCGCCGGGGAACACAGGCGTCCCGCCTGCGTCCGTGTTCGAGGGCGCGATGCCCTCACTCTCAGGAGAAGTATGAACACATGTCACGCCGCCTCTTCCCTTTGAAGCGCCGTTGAATTATGGTATAGTACTAGAGAGAAATATTCAAAAGGACAAAAGCGTGACAGTACTGCTGCTGATTCGTCATGGCGCGAACGACATGGTGCACGGTCGGCTTGCGGGTCGGCTTCCCGGGGTGCGGCTGAATGAAGAGGGGCGGCGTCAGGCGGCTCATCTGGCGGCGCGCCTGGCGGACCTGCCGATCGAGGCGGTGTACTCCAGCCCGCTGGATCGGACGGTCGAAACGGCGGAAGCCATTGCCGCACCGCGCAGTCTGCCGATTCGACTGGTCGAGGCGCTGCAAGAGGTCGATTACGGCGAGTGGCAGGGCGCTGAACTCAAGGAACTGTACAAACACGAATTATGGCCCGGTGTTCAGCATTATCCCAGCGGAACCCGCTTCCCGAACGGCGAAACGCTGGGTGAGACCCAAATGCGCATTGTTGCTGCGCTCGACGCACTGCGCGCACGCCACCCGAAAGGGGTGATCGCCGTCGTTTCGCATGCGGATGCGATTCGCCTGGCAACAGCGTATTACATCGGCATTCACATCGACCTGTTTCAGCGGCTCGAAGTCGCTACCTGCTCAGTGACAGCGATCGGTTTCACCCGGATGGGACCGCGGTTGCTGGCGTATAACGACACCGGCTCGCTGGCGCATCTGAAGCCCAAGCCGGAAGAAGCCCCACCCGCAGCCTCTGAAAGTGCGCCTTCACCCGAACAGGCGCCCGAAGCGGCGTCCGGGAACGGCGTCGCTGCGCCGGCGACTGAGGCGACCAGCGCTGCGTCACCGGCGTAGCGTCACGCATTGTATTGGCATATCACTATGGCAAAGTTCACCTATGATCTCGACCCGGTGACGCGCATCACGGCAAGCGCAGTCGGTCCGCTGGGGCAGCGCGTCTTCTATATCCAGGCGCGCCGCGGGCGCGAGCTGGTATCGCTGATTGCGGAAAAAGAACAGGTTCGCGCGCTGGCGCAGGCAATCGATCGCCTGCTCGAAGAACTGGCGGAAAAGAATCCGTTGCTTTCCTCGTCCGACGATCTCTTGCTGGTCAGCGATATGAACCTGGAAGAACCGATTGAGCCACGTTTTCGTATTGCACAGATAGGGATCGGATACGATGCCGAGCGCGATATGGTCATCCTGGTGATGCAGGGATACCGCGAAGAAGAGGGTGAGGAAGAGCCGCCAACGGCGCGCTTTGGCGCTTCTCGTCAACAGATGCGCGCCCTCAGCGATCATGCGGCAAACGTGGTGGCGCGCGGGCGCAAAATCTGTGGCAACTGTGGTCGTCCTATCGATCCCGGCGGTCACTTCTGCCCCCAGATGAACTGACATGAGCAACGAGTTGAGTATTGGCGAAGTGCTGGCGTTGCTGGCAAAAGGTGAGATGCAAATCCAGGGGATGATGCCCTGGAGCAGCAACTACACCTTGCTCGTCACCGTGCGCGACGGCGATCTGGAGGGGCTTGCCGTGTACAAGCCGCGTCGCGGCGAGCGCCCGCTATGGGATTTTCCGCGCGGGACGCTCTGCCAGCGCGAGTTCGCCGCATTCCTGCTCAGCGAAGCGCTCGGCTGGTCGCTCGTTCCGCCAACCGTCCTGCGCGACGGACCGTATGGGTACGGCTCGGTGCAACTGTACATCGACTGCGACCAGGACGCGCACCTGTTCACGATGCAGAAAGAAGGCGGCTACGACGATCAACTCGCGCGCCTGGCCGCCTTCGATATCCTTTCCAACAACGCTGACCGCAAGAGTGGTCACTGCCTGAAAGGGACAGACGGGCGACTCTGGGCGATTGATCACGGCATCTGTTTCCACGTCGAGCCAAAACTGCGAACGGTGCTGTGGGACTTCGCCGGTGAGCCGATCTGCAAAGAAATTATGACCGATCTCTGCGCGCTGCGCGAAGATGTTCGCAACGGCGGACATTTCATCCGCACGCTCGAAGGGCTGCTTGCCCCCGAAGAAGTGCGCGCCTTCCGCCGCCGCCTCGACCGCCTGATCGATACCGGCTGCTACCCTGACCCTGGCGCCGCCCGCAGCATCCCCTGGCCTCCTGTCTAGGAGAAATTATCCTGTTCCCCACCAAATGAACGATCAAGCGGTCCCCACATCCGTGGTATAATCACTAGTACCTGTTCCATATATCACAATCGTGACGCGCGACCGTCGATGACGCGGCCGCCGATGGGTGTTGAGCCGCGCGTGTGCCTGAGTCGTTGCATTCTGGAAGAAAGGGGAGATTGTAGCGTGGACGCACAATTGGGAACAGAGGGGCGCCCTGTGCGCATTGCCATCATTGGCGCTGGCCCGGCCGGGTTTTATGCTGCTGAAGCGTTGCTCAAGCAGCCCAATCTCGTCTGTTTGATCGATATGTTCAATCGCTTCCCGACGCCATACGGACTGGTGCGCGAAGGCGTTGCACCCGATCATCAGTCGATCAAGTCGGTGACGCGCATCTATGATCGGATCGCTGCCGATCCGCGAGTGCGCTACTTCGGCAATGTCACGTTTGGGACGGATGTCACCCACGAGGATCTGAAGCAACTCTACGACCAGATCATCTATGCCGTCGGCGCGCCGTCCGACCGGCGCATGGGCATTCCCGGCGAAGACCTGATCGGCAGTTACCCGGCGACGGCGTTTGTCGGCTGGTACAACGGTCACCCCGATTATTGCAGCATGACGTTCGATCTGTCGCACGAGCGCGCAGTGGTGGTCGGCAACGGCAACGTGGCGATCGATGTGGCGCGCATTCTGGTGACTAACCCCGACAAACTGGCAAAGACCGATATTGCCGATTATGCGCTCGAAGCGTTGCGCCAGAGCAAGGTGCGCGAAGTAGTGATGCTGGGTCGCCGCGGACCGGCGCAGGCGGCGTTCACCAACGCCGAAATCAAGGAACTCGGCGAATTGGAAGGCGTCGATGTCATCGTCGATCCTGCGGACCTGGAACTCGATCCGCTGAGCGCCGAGCACGTGAAGACCGACAAGTCGGCGGCGCGCAATGTCGAGATTCTGCGCTCCTACGCTGCACGCGCGGAACACAACGCCCCCCGGCGCATCCGAATGCGCTTCCTGACGTCGCCGGTCGAGCTGATCGGCGAAGATGGACGTGTCGTGCGGGTGAAGGTGGAGCGCAACGAGCTGGTGGTGGATAAGCAAGGCGGGCTGCGCGCAAAGGGCATTGGCGTGTACGACACTATCGAAGCCGGGCTGGTGCTGCGATCGGTCGGCTACCGCGGCATACCGCTGCCGGGCGTGCCGTTCCAGGAGGGGTCCTTCATCATCCCGAATGTCAATGGGCGCGTCATTCGCCCACGCGACGATGAAGTCGTTCTCGGCGAGTATGTGGTCGGCTGGGCGAAGCGGGGACCCTCTGGCGTCATCGGCACCAACAAACCCGATGCGGTCGCCACTGTCGCATCAATGGTCGAAGACCTGCCGAAACTGCCCGGCATTCCCGATGAAAACCGCGATCCAGAACGTATCATCGCACTGCTGCGCGTGCGCAAACCCGATTTTGTCACCTATGAAGACTGGAAGCGCCTCGACTCTTACGAAACCGCGCGTGGCGCCGAACAGGGACGCCCGCGCGTCAAGGTGACAACTGTGCCCGAGATGCTCGAGGTTATTCACGGGAAGAACTCGTAGATTTCCTGCGCTCTCTGGCAGGGGATGCATCGAGCAGGGTAATGACGCGCGGACCGGTATGGCTGAAGACGCACCCATTTGGGTACGCGCCGCAGGTGCAGCCACGTCTGCCGCCGCTGCAACCGGCGACGGACGTATCTTTCAGGCGACCTTTGCGCACCCAGAAGGTGATCATCTCTTCGAGCGCGCTCGCTTCGATCTGAAGCCGTCGGCTCAACTCGTCGAGTGATACCGGTCCGTTCGTCTGTTCGATTGCTTCGAGAATCTGATAAAGCATATTTCGCGCCTTACCCCCTCCCCAAGACCCTCGAGGTCAGGATTCGCCCGCCCAGAGAGCGAGGATCGTTCCGCCAGGACGGTTCCATCACATCCATCGATCTGCGGCAAAGACCTCAAGGTCGGATACGTTCGCACCGGCAACCTGCTTCCCCTCTTGCCCCTCGCCTCTTGCCCCTCGCCTCTTGCCTCTCACCTCTCGCCCCTCGCCTCTCGCCCCTCGCCTCTCGCCCCTCGCCTCTTGCCTCTCACCTCTCGCCCCTCGCCTCTTGCCTCTCGCCTCTTGCCTCTCACCTCATCTCAAAACTAACCCGCCCTGGAACACAATGAACGCCGCCAGCCAGGCAATGGCGAACTGCCCCAGCAGGCTGACCAGCATCCAGGGCGCGCCAAACTCATGCCGATTGGCTGCCAGCGCCGCCACACACGGCGTGTACAGGAGCACAAACACCAGAAACGCCAGCGCCGCCAGCGCCCCGTGACCGCCGCTGCTCGCCATGAACCCGGCGCGAATAGCGGTCGCCAGTCCTTCCGCCACCGGTTCTTCTTCCGCCTCGACCAGATTGATGCCAACGATGCCCGGCAAGGCGCGCAGCGCATCGCCGGCCGCTGCGCCAAAACCGCTGGCGATGCCGGTCAGGTCGTCGGCGAGCGTTGCTGGTTCCTCGACCGGCGCGCCTTCTTTCTCTTCTGCGCCGCCATAGACCTGCGCCAGCGTGCCGACAACCACCTCTTTGGCGATCAGACCGGTTACCAGGGCGCCGCTCGTCTCCCATCGACCGAAGCCAAGCGGCGCAAACACCGGCGTTACGCCATTCGCAACCGCAGCAAACGCACTCTGATCAACCGGCGTGTCGCCAAACCGCCCCTCGCCGCTAACCGGAATGGCCAGCAGCAGCCAGACAATGATGCTGGTCGCCAGAATAACCGTCCCTGCCTTGCGGATAAACGACGATGTGCGTTCCCACATCTGTCGCCAGACGCTACGGAGCGTCGGCATACGGTATGGCGGCAACTCCAGAACGAATGGCGTCTGCGGTTGATGACGGAACAGGGTATGACGCAATAATGCCCCCATTCCAACCGCAACCGCAATACCGGTGAGATACAACCCGAAGATCACCTGCCCCGCCTGTGCAGGGAAAAAGATCATTGCGATCAGTACGTAGACCGGCAATCGCGCACTGCAACTCATGAACGGAACCAGAAGACCGGTGAGAATCCGGTCGCGGCGGCTATCGAGCGTGCGCGTGGCGTAGATCGCCGGCACCGAGCAACCGAAGCCGACAATCATCGGCAGAAAACTCTTGCCGTGCAAACCAAGCGCGCGCATCAACCGGTCCATCACAAAGGCAGCGCGCGCCATGTAGCCAGAGTCTTCCAGCACTGCCAGCGCGAAGTACAGCGTCAGCAGCACCGGTACGAACGCCAGGATCCCGCCGACGCCGGCAACCACACCATCGACCATGAGCGACTCGATCCATCCGCCATCGGCGCCGAACAGCGCCAGCAACGCCACAACCCACCGGCTGACCGGACCGCTCAACACGCTGTCGAGCCAGTCCACAAACGGCGAGGCAACATCGGTGGTCAGTTTGAACACCACCCACATCACTGCCAGGAAGATCGGAATCCCCAGCCAGCGATGCGTCACCACACGGTCGATGCGGTCTGAAAGGGTCACCGGCGCTGTGGAGGGACGGCGCACCGCCTGCGTGGCAATCGTGTGAACGAAACGGTACCGCTGATCAACGAGTGCAACATCCAGATCATCGCCATAGACGGCGCGCAATCGCTCCAGACTTTCGTCCAGCGCCGCTGCAACGGCAGAACCGCCAAGGCGACGAATATCGTGCATCAGTGTCTCATCGCCTTCGAGCGCCTGGATCGCCAACCAGCGCGGTGGGTACACATCCGCCAGCCCGGGCGTCTGCGCAAACAGGTCTGCCAGCCGGTTCAGCTCCGTCTCAATTGGCGGGGGATAGCGAAACGGCGCCTGATTGAAAGACATTGCCGACGTTGTCATCATGCCACCCTTTGTGTTGTCTGACGCACCTCCAGCCCGGCAATGAGAGTCGCCAGCGCTTCTTTTAGCGCCGCCAGTCCTTCTCCTTTGCTGGCAACCAGCGGCGCCACCGGCGCCCCCAGTCCGCTGGCAAGCGCATCGGGGTTGATTGTCATCCCGCGCGCCGCTGCGACATCGATCATATTCAACGCCACCAGCAAACGCACACCGGTTTCGAGAAGTTGCGTCGTCAGATACAGATTGCGTTCCAGGTTCGCAGCGTCCACGACATTAATCACCAGATCGGGACGGTCGCGCACGATGAAGTCGCGGGCGATCTGCTCCTCGAGCGAACGCGCCGCCAGACTGTATGCACCGGGGAGATCGACAATCGTGACTGTCCGACCGTTGAGAACCAGCCGCCCCTCTTTGCGTTCGACCGTCTTGCCGGGCCAGTTGCCGACGTGTTGTTGCAAACCGGTCAGCGCATTGAAGATTGTGCTTTTGCCGACGTTCGGATTGCCAGCAAGCGCCACAATCACGTCAGTCATCAGGAAGCCCCCTTTTCCAGCACAGCAACGAGCAGCGCCTGCGCCAGCGGATAGCCGAGCGCCAGGCGCGTGTCGCCGATGGCAACCATCAGTGCACTGCCGCTATCGGCCACCACCGACAACTCGACACCGGGAACGAAGCCGAGTTCCGCCAGGCGGTGCGCGGTGCGCTGGCTGCCGCTGATGCCAACCAATCGTGTGCGCACTCCCTGACCGACGTACATCAGCGGAAGAGATTGATTATGCAGTTGCATCAATCGGCTCCACCTGAATACAACGCGCGTCGCTCTTGCGCAACGACAGATGATACCCCTTGATGGTCAGTTCGAGCGGATCACCGAGCGGCGCCATCCTCGTTAATGTCACCGTTTCGCCATGGACAAGCCCCATATCGAGCAGCCGCCGCCGCAACGCGCGATCGCCTCCCACTCGCACAATGATAGCGCTGCCACCACGGGCAAGTTGATCAAGGGTGACAGTGGTTCCATCAGACATATGCGCGTCCTTTGCAAGGAATGTTCTGGTATTCCTCATGGAAATCGATCAAACAGTTAGGGTGCGCCTTAACTTCCGTTATACAGACTCATGATCATGACAACAAGTGGCAAATGAACAACCGTGAGGAAAGAAAAAGCGACGCAGGAGGCGAGCGGGGGTGCAGGTGCGAACGTATCCGACCCTTGAGGTCTTCGCCGCTTATCTAACCTCAAGGGTCTTGGGGAGGAACGTTGCGAGTTGCAAGCGAATATCTATCCCGCCATCTCGCGCAACTGGGCGATGATGCCGGGCAGAACATCGAGCACGACATCCACATCGGCGTCGGTGTTGTCGCGTCCGAAGGTGAAGCGCACAGCGCCGGGAAGTGCGGCGGCGACTTCCGGCGCTGTCTGTGAGCCGGTTGCGCGCGCCAATGCCAGCAGCACATGCGACGGCTCCAGCGAGCCGCTGGTGCAGGCAGACCCGCTCGATGCCGCAATGCCGTGTCGATCGAGCAGCAACAGAATACTCTCGCCCTCTACCCCCTCGAACGACAGACTGGCATTGTTCGGCAGGCGGCGCGTCGGATGCCCGTTGAGGCGCGCCCCTGGAACCCGCTCCAGCACGCCTTTCACCAACCGGTCGCGCAGGCGCGCACAGTGAGCGCTGTCGCTGACGCGACGCTCTTCCGCCAACCGCAACGCCGTCGCCATGCCGACGATACCGGGCACATTCTCGGTGCCTGCGCGCCGCCGTCGTTCCTGCCCGCCGCCGGTGATCTGCGGCAGCAGCGGCGTACCCCGGCGGACGTAGAGTGCGCCGACACCTTTGGGACCATAGAACTTGTGCGCAGCGATCGTCATGAGATCGACATTGAGCGCACATACATCGAGCGGCAGCGCACCCGGCGCCTGCACTGCATCGGTATGAAACGGAACGCCACGCTCGCGGCAGATGGCGCCAAGTTCGGCAATCGGCTGAATTGTGCCGATTTCGTTATTGGCATACATAATCGACACCAGCGCCGTATCCGGGCGCAACGCCGCGCGCAGGTCGTCGGGCTGCACCAAACCATCGCCATCAACCGGCAGAATAGTCGCCTCAAACCCGAATGCCTGCAAGTGTTCGACGGTATGGAGCACCGCATGATGCTCAATCGCACTGGTAATGATATGCGCGCCGCGCCCCGCCTGACGTTGCGCCAGCGCGACGCCGCGGATCGCCAGGTTATTGCTCTCGGAGCCACTGCCGGTAAAGATAATGTCACGCGGCGACGCACCCAGAATCGACGCCACCTGATCGCGCGCCTCATCGAGCGCGTGCAGTGCGGCGCGCCCGGCGCGGTAGATGCTCGAGGGATTGCCAAAATGCGTGGTAAAGTAGGGCAGCATCGCCTCGAGCACCGCCGGATCGACTGGCGTCGTCGCTGCGTGGTCGAGATAAATCAGTCGTCCAGTCACACATTCCTCACTTGTTCCAGGGCATTTCCAGACCGTGCGCTTCGAGCAGCGCCTGATCGGCGAGCAGCGTCGTCACGCTGCCATCAGCGACGACGCGCCCTTCGTCCATAATGACCATCCGGTCGAATAATTCCTGCACCATCGCCATATCGTGCGACGAAACCAGCATCGTCAGCGGCAGATTGCGCAGCAGATCGATCAATCCGCGGCGCGCTCGCGGATCGAGACCGGAGGAAGGCTCATCGAACGCCAGAATCTCCGGTTCCATCGCCAGTACCGTCGCAATGGCGACACGCTTCTTTTCCCCCGTACTCAGATGGTACGGATGCCGCTCCTGATACGCGCTCATCCCGACCATTGCCAGCGCCCGTTCGACCCGTACGCGCACCTCGCCTGCCGCCAACCCCATGTGCAGCGGACCGAACGCCACGTCCTCAAAGACTGTCGGCGAAAACAACTGATCGTCAGGATTGTGGAACACGAGACCGACCCGCGCGCGCACCTGCGGCAGAGTGTGGTCATTCACCGGCATGCCAGCGACTTCGACGCGCCCGTTGCCGCGCAGAACGCCGTTGAGGTGCAGCAAAAGCGTGCTCTTACCGGCGCCGTTCGGTCCAACTAGCGCCACCTTCTCGCCGCGTGCGATGTGCAAATTGACGCCTCGCAGCGCCACGCGCCCATCGGGATAGGCGAAGTGCAGATCGTCGATCAGCAGCAACGGTGCGGAGTCGGCGGAGAGCGATGCACCAACCGCGAGATCGGGAAGAAGCATAGACATGACTCTGACAGCACTTGCTCCTCTTTATATTGTAGCGCGCTTTGCAACTGTTGACGAGCGGCGAATGGGCGGGGGGGGCAGGCATGATGTGACAGGAACCACTGCGGTTCTGGCAGACGGCGTCCGCGCAGACGTGAACGTCCGCGCTGCGTGGACGCAGCCCCGCTGACGCGCGGCTGGCGCGGTGTGGGCGCATGCGCCGGAGCGAGGGCGCGACCGCGCCCTTCGTGCGCTCAGCCCGACGATTCAGCGTCGGGCTGAGCGGCGGGTTGCCACCTGACCATTCATGCCTGGACCCATGGGCAGGTTTGGACGCTCCGGCAGTTTGAAGCGCTCACCGCAGGCTGGCGCAGTGTATAGCAGGAACGCACGGTTCGAGATGGACGCACAGAGCATCAATCGCTTTCCGTCATGATGATCCGTGCGCATCCGTCGCATCCGCGTCGTGTTCCCTTCACGCCCGATCTCGACCTGAACCCGCACGTCTTTATCGTTGCACGTTTGCGCATTTCGTTTGACATCCCCTTCTGCTGCGGTATAATACCAGAAGACGCAGTAGAGCTATTGGTTAGCAATCGCGCACCGGCGCAGCACGTGGAACGAGGAGACATGTCATGCCAACGCTAGGGGTCGGCGAACTGGTTATCATTCTGATCATTGTCCTGTTGTTGTTCGGCGCTTCACGCATCACTGGCGTTGCAAGCGCGCTCGGCGGCAGCATCAAAGCATTCCGTAAAGCCGTACGCGACGACGACGTTGCCGCGAACAAAGCCGAGGAGAACGAGCCGACGGACAAGAAAGCCGAAACAAAAGTCTGACTCGCTTGTTGTGCACCCGTGGCGCTGCGCGATAGATGCGGCCCGCGCGCAGACGAGCCGGCGCCAGCCGCAGTGTGATTGTTTCGCTCTGTGGCTGGCGTCGTTGTGTTTGGTACAGGGTCTATGGCTGGCGATTTTTACGACTACGCTCGAATCTTCGTGCAGGCTGGCGATGGCGGCGATGGTGCCGCAACCTTCCGCCGCGAGAAGTATGTGCCGCGCGGCGGGCCCGATGGCGGCGATGGCGGGCGCGGCGGGCATGTCTATCTGGTTGCCGATCCAGGGCTCAACACGCTGCTGCCCTTCCGCGAACGCACACGCTTTATTGCCGAGCGCGGCGGCAATGGCGGACGATCACGCAAGCATGGGCGGAATGGGCGCGATGTCTTTATTCGCGTGCCGGTCGGCACGGTAGCGCGGACCATTATTGATGGCGAGACGTACAGCGTCGATCTCGACGCTCCTGGACTCCGGCTGCTCGCCGCACGCGGCGGGCGCGGCGGGTTGGGGAATGTCCATTTTGCCACGTCGAGTTATCAGGTTCCGCGTATCGCCGAACTTGGCGAGCCGGGTGAACGCCGTGAGATCGAACTCGAACTCAAACTCCTTGCCGACGTCGGGTTGGTTGGTTTCCCAAATGCAGGCAAATCCACATTACTGTCGGTGATCAGCGCGGCGCGCCCGAAAATTGCCCCGTACCCCTTTACCACCCTGCAACCAAATCTGGGGGTCGTCGAAGTCGGAGAGTACTCGTTCGTTGTGGCTGATATTCCGGGGTTGATCGAAGGAGCGCACCGCGGCGTCGGATTAGGATTCAGTTTTCTGCGCCATATCGAGCGCACCCGCCTGCTCATTCACATGATCGATGCTGCCGGCGTGGACGGGCGCGATCCGGTGAGCGACTTTTACGCCATCAATGAAGAATTGCGTCTCTATCAACCCGAACTGGCGCAGCGGCCTCAGGTGGTTGCGCTGAACAAAGCCGATCTGCCCGAAGCGCAGGCGAACCTGGAACAGCTGCGCGCCGCTATTCCGCTGCCTGAGTGCGATATCTTCGTCATCTCGGCAGCGACGCGGCAGGGTGTGGATATGCTGTTGCAGCGCGTCGCTGAACGGCTCAAAGCGATGCCTGCGCCGCTCCGCGCGATGCGTGACGAAACGCTCACCTGGCCCGTGCCAGAGGTGGATGAACGCCTGTACACGATCGAGCGAGCAGAGGATGGCTGGCGGGTGCGCGGGCGCCGCATCGAACGCTTGATATCGATGACCAACTTTGCTCAACCGGACGCGATCATGCGCATTCAGCGCGTGCTTGAAGCGAGTGGAATCGGTGCGGCACTACAGGAGGCCGGCATCCAGAATGGCGATGTGCTGTATATCGAAAAAGCGGCGTTCGACTGGGAGGACGGCGAAATAACCTACCGTATGCCCGGTGTCCGTTAAGCCGGAACTCGATGACGTACAATGCGACCGACTGCGATCGGATGAACCGTGTTGTTCAGAAGGAGCCGACGGTGAAAAGAACAACTGAGGCGACGACAGCCGCATCTGTCGCTCGTGCTCTGCTCCCAAGCCGTCGTCGCCGAAAGGCACCCGTTGGCGCGCTGCTGCCTCTGTTCGACGCCTGCCTGATCCTGGCAGGTTTTGCCATCGCCTATCTGATGCGCTACGAACTCGACTGGCCCCCGCCATTCGATCAACTGGTGCGCGAAGTGCAGGCGCAGAACTTTGTGCCGCTCAGCGCCTTTGCGCCATTTGCGCTCCTTCTGGCAACATTATTGATTGTTCAGTTCGCCATGCGCGGGCTGTATCGCCTGCCGCGCACGGCCGGCGTGCTCGACCACGCCAGCATTATCGTCGGCTCGACGACGACCGGCATCGCCATCCTGATCGTGGTCGTTTTTCTGTACAAGCCATCCGAGTTCTACTCGCGCCTGATCTTTGCGTTTGCCTGGGGAACGATTATCGCGCTCCTCGCCGGATGGCGCGCCGTGCTGATCGGGATACGCCGCTGGCGTTGGGTGCGCGGCATCGACCGTGAACGGGTGCTGGTGGTCGGCAATACCGGTCTGGGGCGCGAGGTGATGGAGAGTCTGGTGGCGCAACCCGATCTGGGGTATGCGCTCGTCGGTTTTCTCGATGATCGTGATACGGCGCCGAACCGACGAACCATGCATTTTCGACAGATCGGACGGATCGGCGACCTCGAGATCTGTCTTCGCGGCGGGGATATCGATCTGGTCATCCTGGCGCTGCCGTTCTGGGAACATCATCGCCTTCCCGACCTGGTGGCCGCTTGTCGCTACGCCGGGGTCGAGTTTCGTGTCGTTCCCGATCTGTACGAATTGAGCTTCGACCGGATCGATATCGGCAATCTGAGCGGCATTCCGCTGATTGGCTTGAAAGAAGTCTCGCTGCGCGGCTGGAACCTGGTGGTCAAACGGGCGATGGATCTGGCGCTGACATTGATTTCGCTGCCGCTGGTGCTTCCGCTTGGGGCGGCGATTGCGCTCATGGTGCGCCTCGACTCGCCTGGACCGGCGATTTTCCGTCAGCGCCGGATTGGGCGTGATGGACGCCCGTTCATCTGCTACAAGTTTCGCACCATGGTCGTTGATGCCGAAGAGCGCAAAGCGGAACTCGCTGCGCTGAACGAAGCCGATGGTCCGCTCTTCAAAATGCGCAACGATCCGCGCATGACGCGCTTCGGGCGCGTGCTGCGACGTTATAGCCTGGACGAACTTCCGCAATTGTGGAATATCCTGCGCGGTGATATGAGTTGGGTTGGACCCCGCCCGGCGACGCCTGAAGAAGTGGCGCAGTACGAAGACTGGCACTATCGCCGATTGACGGTTGTGCCGGGGTTGACCGGCTTATCGCAGGTGTTGGGGCGCAGCGACATTTCATTCGACGAAATGGTGCGTCTCGACATTTTCTATACCGAAAACTGGACCCCCGGCATGGATCTGCGCATTCTGCTGCAGACAATCCCGGTGGTTGTTTCCGGGCGCGGGGCGTATTGAGGGAGGCGCGAGGGACGAGGGAAGAGGCGAGAGGGTTGCAGGCGGAAAGGTTGCAGGTTGAATGTTGAATGGCTTCTTCCACAAGCGCGTCGAAAAATTGCTACACAGTTGCAGGCGGAAAGGTTGCAGGTTGAATGTTGAATGTGGGAAGGGCAGGGGCGAGGCGCTGCCTCGCCCGCAGTCATCCGTTGCACATCGAAGCGCTGCCGCAGAGGGGCGTTGCACCGCAACCCCCTTCGGATATACGTCAAAAAAGGGGACGGCGCCGGTTGCATGTTGCAGGCTGTGCGGGGGCGCCCGTGGGAGGCGCCATCGTAGGGGCGCCCCCTGTGGGCGCTCGCCTGGAAGCGCCATTGCACCACAATGGCGCTGCTCCAACGATAACGGGTTGTTCACCGCGGTGATGAGCAGAGTCACGGATTCCTCACCAAACTCCGGTAGCATGCCAGCAATGAATGAAGAGGGTGTATGCCTATGCGTGTCCTGATCACTGGCGGCGCTGGTTTTCTTGGTTCCCATTTGTGTGATCGATTTCTGGCGGAAGGTCATACCGTCGTTGCGATGGACAATCTGATCACCGGCAACACCGACAATATTGCCCATCTTGCCGGTCATCCACGATTCAGTTTCATCAAGCACGATGTGACGAATTATATTTTCGTCGAGGGTCCGCTCGATGCCATTTTGCACTTCGCCTCACCCGCATCGCCGGTCGATTACCTGGAGTTGCCGATTCAAACGCTGAAAGTCGGCGCGCTGGGGACGCACAAGGCATTAGGGCTGGCAAAGGACAAAAAAGCGCGTTTCCTGCTCGCATCGACGTCGGAAGTGTATGGCGATCCACAGGTGCATCCGCAACCCGAAACGTACTACGGGCATGTCAACCCCATTGGTCCACGCGGCGTGTACGATGAAGCCAAACGCTTCGCCGAGGCGATGACCATGGCATACCATCGCTATCACGGCGTCGAGACGCGCATTGTGCGCATTTTCAATACCTATGGTCCGCGCATGCGCCTCCGCGATGGTCGGGTGGTGCCTAATTTCATTCAACAGGCGCTGCGTGGCGAACCGCTGACGATCTACGGCGATGGTTCGCAAACCCGATCCTTTCAGTACGTCGATGATCTGGTGGAAGGGGTCTATCGCCTGCTCATGTCCGACGAAGTCGAGCCGGTCAATATCGGTAATCCCGGTGAGTTTACCATCAAGGCGTTCGCCGAACTGGTCAATCAGTTGACCGGCAACAAGGCTGGCGTGGTGTACAAAGACCTGCGCACGCAGGACGATCCGCAGGTGCGCCAGCCGGATATTTCCAAAGCGCGCCGGATTCTGGGCTGGGAGCCGCGTGTCGGTCTTGAAGAAGGCTTGCGCCGCACCGTCCCCTGGTTTCGTGAAGAGCTGCGCAAACGCGGGGAATTGCCGTGAGATGCGTATGGGCATGACCACTGCACCGTCCCCTTCCTCATCAACGCCAATGACCGTCTGGGGAGGCGCCATTGCGCTGGGGGTCCTGCTGGCGCTCGTCCCATTCGAGCAGCTGGCGCTGATTGCGGGTGCGGCGCTGACGCTACTCCTGGCGCTGGCGCATCCGGTTCTGGCAGTGGGAATGACGGTGCTATCGGTGCCGGTGCAGGAACTGGTCGTCCTTCCTGGAGGGCTTTCGGTCACGCAGGCTGCGGTGCTGCTGACGCTGGGAAGCTGGACGTTCCATACCCTGGCGCGCGCTGAGCAGCGCATGCTGCCTGCCGATCTGTTGCTTTTGTGGGGCGGATTGCTCTTTGCGCTGCTGCTCTCTGCCAGCACCACTCCGTATTCGCGCACGGAAGCGCTGCGTGAGACGTTGCGCTGGGGTGTTGCAGCGGTTGTCTGGATGGCGGCAGCGAGCACCATTACGCGGCGCTGGCATATCATCTATCTGCTGGCGTGCCTGCTGATCGCTCCGGCGGCATGTGCCGGCATCGGCATCGTGCAGTTCGCAACCGGCGATGGTCCGCCGACCTTCCGTATTGCGCCTGATCTGCCGTATGTGCGGGCGTATGGCACCATCGGCCAACCAAACGCGTTTGCAGGATACCTGAACATGGCATGGCCGCTGGCGCTCGCGCTGGCGATGATGATGACCGGCAGCGCCTGGCGCAACGGCACGCAGCCGCGCCGGACCGCCGCGGGGCGCTGGAGGCTGGCAGCGATCCTGTGGGGCATTGCCGGGGTGGTGCTGGCGGCGCTGCTTGCTTCGTTCTCGCGCGGCGCCTGGATCGGCGCTGCAATCGGGGTAGTGGGCATGGCGCTGAGTCTGGGCAGGCGCACGCTACCGGTTCTCCTGGGGCTGACGGCAGCAGGCGTGGCTATGGCGCTGCTCGCCGTCACAGGCGCGCTTCCCGAAGCGTTGATTGTGCGTCTGGCGAGCATCTGGCGGAGTGTGGCCTGGTTCGATGCTTCGACAGCGACCGTAACGCCAGAGAATTTCGCAGTTGTCGAACGTATGGCGCACCTCCAGGCGGGGTGGGAGATGTTCCGCTCTGCACCGTTGTTCGGCGTCGGTCCCGGCAATTACTCAGTGGCGTACCCGGAGTTTGCCGTTGGCGCGTGGTATGCGAGTCGCGGGCATGCCCACAATTACTACCTGCACATGGCAGCGGAAGCCGGAATAATCGGGCTTGTGGCATACCTGGCGCTGATCGGCGGGGTGATCCGGCAGACGTTGTGCGCGCTTCGACGCGCAACCGATCCCGTTTTGTACAGCGTAGCAGTCGGTGGATGTGGTATCATCACAGCAGCAGCGGGGCATAACCTGTTCGAGAACCTGCACGTACTCAATTTTGGCATTCAACTGACAGTCATGTGGGCAGTGATTGGCGCGATTGCGCGCTACACCGAAGATATTCAACCACAATGCGCTACCTCATCACAGGCGGAGCAGGGTTCATTGGCAGTCACCTGAGCGATGCGTTGCTGGCGCGTGGCGATCAGGTGGTGAGTGTCGATAACTTCAACGACTACTACGATCCGGAACGGAAGCGGCGCAACATCGCGCATGCGCTGACGCATCCCGGTTATACGCTGGTTGAGGCGGATTTTCGGGATGCGGAAACCATGGATCGCGTCTTTGCACAATACCGGCCACAGCGGGTAGCGCATATCGGCGCGATGGCGGGTCCGCGTCCGTCGATGCGCAACCCTGCGCTGTATGAAGATGTCAATGTGCGCGGCACCCTGACCATCCTGGAAACAGCAGCACGGTATGCGGTCGAAGGTCTGGTGCTGGCATCGACATCATCGGTGCATGGCGCGTCGCCAACGCCCTGGTCGGAAGAGTCGCCGACCGACCGACCGCTGTCGTACTACGCGGCGACGAAAAAGGCGGCGGAGGTGCTGGCTTATACGGCGCACCGCCAGTATGACATGCCGACGCGCATTGTGCGCTTCTTCACCGTGTACGGTCCGCGTGGCCGGCCCGACATGACGCCGCATCTCTTCGTTGATGCAATGGTTGCCGGGAAGTCGATTACGTTATTCAATGGCGGCATGGGCATCCACCGCGACTGGACGTATATTGATGATATTGTGTCTGGTGTGATTGCGGCGCTCGACTCCGGGTACGCCTTTGAAATCTTCAATCTGGGGCATTCAAGCCCGGTGCAGTTGATCGATTTCGTCACGACGCTGGAGCGGGTGACCGGGCTGCGCGCCAGGATTGTGGCGCAACCGCTGCCGGCGGCAGACCCGCCGATCACCTATGCCCGGATCGAGAAGGCGGCGCGGATGCTTGGATTTCAGCCGAGTACGCCGCTGGAAGAAGGGCTGGCGCGTTTTTGGGCGTGGTATCGGGGTGAGTATGGCGTCTGAGCGGAGGAATAGGCGCAACACACGCGCTCCGAACAACTGAGACAATTCCGACAGATCAATGGAAGTTCCGACGGAACCACGAGAGGACGGTTCAATGATCAACGAGCGAGTCGGCGGCGATGCAGGCGCCGAAGAATCGGTCAACCCGCCCGAAACCCCCGAAGTTCAGGAGGTCGAACGTCAGGGGTTCTCTCTGGCAAAAGCGCTGCGCAGCCCGCGCACCCTCATCTCGTTTGCCCTGGCGATTGCCATCGTTGTCTTTGCTGTGCGTGGCTTCGATATCGATGTGCAGCAGACGTGGCAGTACATGCGCGGCGCCAATGGGTGGCTGCTTCTGGCCGGTTTTGGCATCTTCTATCTGACGTTTCCGCTGCGCGCCGTGCGCTGGCGCATGCTGCTGGAAAATGCCGATGTGCCGGTGCGCGAAGGGCGCAGAAGTTGGGCATCGCTGCCTGCACTGATCGAATATATCTATCTCTCGTGGTTTGCCAACTGTGTGGTGCCGGCCAAGCTCGGCGACGCTTACCGCGGCTACCTGCTCAAACGGAATGGGCGCGTGTCGTTTTCGGCGACGTTTGGCACGATCTTTGCCGAACGCCTCCTCGACATGCTGGGATTGTTCGGGTTGCTGGTGCTGTCGGCGTGGTTTACGTTCGGCGCGCGGATGCCGGAAAGCACGCGGATTGTGTTTGGCTTCGGCGCGCTGCTGGTTGTGGCCATCGTCGGCGGACTGGCGGGAATGCGCTGGTTAAGCCCGGTCATTCGGCGGTTCATTCCCAAACGCCTGATCGGTGTGTACGGCAACTTCGAACATGCGGCGCTGCGCTCGTTTCGTCCGGGTATTTTGCCCAAACTGATTGCGCTGACATCCGGCGTCTGGCTGCTGGAAGGGATGCGGCTCTATTTCGTGATCCAGGCGCTCAGCCACGAAGGGTTATCGCTGCCGCTGTCGGCGATTATTTTCGTCGCGCTGGCATCGTCGCTGCTGACCGCCATTCCCTTTACACCCGCCGGTCTTGGCGTCGTCGAAACGGTGATCACCGGCGTGCTCACCTTCTTCAAGGTCGGAACGAGTCTTGGCGGCGCTGTCACGCTGCTCGACCGGGTGATCAATTTCTGGAGCATTGTTGTGATCGGGTTCGTCCTGTACCTGGTCAGCAAACGCAGGTGAGGACAGACGACGACGCATGCACGTCGGAATCGATTTTACGGCGGGTGCGTGGCAGGGGGCTGGCATTGGGCGTTACACGCGCGAATTGATCGGCGCAGTCCTGGCGCAAAGCCCTGATATTCGCTATACCCTGTTCTATGCGGCTGGCTTTCCCGGCGCTCCTCCTCCGCCCTACCTGCAAGAGGTGCAGCGCCTCTGTGCATCCCACCCGCGCACCCGCGCGGTTCCTATTCCATTGCCGCCCCGCCGCCTGACGCAAATCTGGCACCGGTTGCGCCTCCCGCTGCCGATCGAATGGCTGACCGGCCCGCTCGATATTCTGCATGCACCCGATTTCGTGGCGCCGCCGACGCGCGCTCGCACGCTCGTGACCATCCACGACCTGTCGTACATGGTGCATCCAGAGTGCGCCGTTCCCGGCGTGGCGGCATTTCTGCGCGATGCTGTGCCGCGCGCCCTGCGACGCGCCGATGTTATCATCGCCGACTCGGAGTCGACCCGGCGCGATCTGCAGCGCCTGCTGAATATCGCCCCTGAGCGCGTGTCTGTGGTCTATCCGGCGGTTGACGAACGGTTTCGCCCGCTGCCGCCGGAAGCGTGTGAGCCGGTGCGCCGCCGGTTGCGTCTGCCATCACGATTCATTCTCTTCGTTGGAACGATTGAACCGCGCAAGAATCTGGTGCGCCTGCTGGAAGCCTTTGCACGCATCGAACCGGCGCTGCGCCACACCGGCAAAGACGATCTCGTTCTGGTGATTGCCGGCCGGCGGGGGTGGATGTATCAGCCGGTGTTCGAGACCATGGCGCGCCTGCGGTTGCGGGGTCGGGTCCATATGCTCGACTTTGTGGCGGATTCTGACCTGCCAATCGTGTATAATCTTGCACAGGCATTCGTGTATCCCTCGATCTACGAGGGGTTTGGCTTGCCGCCATTGGAAGCGCTGGCATGCGGGACGCCGGTGATGACATCCGACAATTCGAGTCTGCCGGAGGTGGTGGGCAATGCCGCTCTCCTGACGCCTGCCGATGATGTGGCGACGCTCGCCGAAGGAATGATCCGCCTGCTGAACGACAGCGCCCTGCGTGATCACCTGCGACAGGCGGGGCTGGAACAGGCGCAACGGTTTCGTTGGGAAGCGTCTGCCCGACAGATAATCAAACACTATCACTCGTTATCAACGGGAGCATCGCATGAGGCAACAACCAGAGCTCTCCGGTGACGCGCTCGACTCCGACGAGATGGAGAGCCGCAGTCTTCTTCTTGCCCGATTGCTATCACAGATCTTCAACCCCGTGTTCGTCACCATTGCTGCCTATCTGCTGATCGGTCTTCAGACGCCCGACGAGGCGGGGCTGGCATGGTTCGGCGGCATTATTGCAGTGCAAACCGTGCCATCGCTGGTGTACTATCTGGTACGTCTGCGTCAGGGGCGATTCAGTGACGCCGATGTGTCGGTGCGCCACGAGCGTAACGAACTGTATATTTTCGGCACGGTATCGGTCTTGTTGACGATTGTCCTGCTGCTGGCGCTGGGTGCGCCGCGACCGTTTCTGGCGCTGACGGTCGGCATGCTGGGCATCGGGATCATCTGCGGTCTGATCAATCTGAGCTGGAAGATCAGCATGCACGGTGCGGCAATTGGCGCGCTGGCAACCCTGGCGCTTATCCATTCGAATATTTTGGGCATCGTGTTCTGGATATGCGCCGCCGCCGTCGCCTGGGCGCGGGTGCGGACGCGCAACCATACGCCGGGGCAGGTCATCGCCGGTCTGGCAGTCGCCGCAGTGGTCGTCGTCGCCTCATTCCTGGCGCTGGCATAGGTTCGCTGTATGATCTCGAAAGATACCGCGCTGCCGTTTATTCTGTCACTCGATATCGGCACCTCGTCGGTGCGGGCGCTGTTGTTCGACGCCCGGGGATGGCGCGTGGCAGGAGTGGGTGCGCGTGAGCCGGTGCTGTTGCGCGCGTCTCCTGACGGCGCCGCAGAGATTGACGCCGAGACCATCTTCGACGCCATCGGGCGATGCCTCGATACGGCGCTGGCACAGTCGGCAACGCTCATTCCTCCTAGCGCCATCGGCGGTGTCGCCGTTACAACCCTGGCGACAACACTGCTGGCGCTCGACCACAACGGCGCCCCCCTGACGCCGATCTTTACCTACGCTGATACGCGCTGCGCTCAGGACGCGATTGCGCTGCGGGCACGCTTCGATGAGCACGAGGTCCATCAACGCACCGGATGTCCGTTGCGCACCAGTTACTGGCCCGCGCAACTCGCCTGGATCCGCCGCACGCGCCCGACGGTCTTTCGCCAGACGGTTTCCTGGGCGACGCTTGGCGATTATCTGGAGTTGCGCCTGTTCGGTCGGCGGCGCGTCAGTTATTCCGCTGCGTCCTGGACAGGATTGCTCGACCGCACGATTCTGTCGTGGGATCTTCGATTGCTGGGCGATCTTGGCGTTCGCCCCGGGCAGCTGGCGCCACTCGTCGATCGGGATGCGCCCGTCCAGGGGCTGCTTCCTGAGCATACAGCGCGCTGGGCAGAACTGGCTGAGGTTCCATGGTTTCCCGCCATCGGTGATGGCGCGGCAGCCAATGTCGGCAGTGGATGCGTTAGTCCGACTCGCGCTGCGATCACGATTGGCACCACCGGCGCATTGCGCGTGGCATTGCCGGACGTGGAGCGCGTTCCATCGGGGTTGTGGTGCTATCGGATTGATCGTCATCACGCACTGCTCGGCGGCGCAACTAGTGAAGGCGGCAATGTTGTAGCGTGGCTGCGTGAGACGTTGCGCATCGACGAAGACCCGGATACGCTTGATCGGGCGCTGGCGACGCTCCCGCCCGACGGTCATGGGTTGACGATCCTGCCGTTCTGGGCAGGAGAACGCAGCCCTGGCTGGGCTGGCGACGCGCGTGCTGCAATTATTGGTCTGTCGATGAGCGTCACACCGCTCGACATCCTGCGCGCCAGCATGGAAGCGGTCGCATACCGGTTTGCGCTGATCCTGGAACGGATGGAGCAGGCGGGAGTAACACCGTCGGTCTTCGTCGCCGGCGGCGGCGCGCTGCTGTCGTCGCCAGCCTGGATGCAGATGTTGACCGATGTGTTGGGGCGACCGTTGACCGTTGCGGCAGAGCCCGAGGTGAGCGCCAGAGGCGCGGCGCTCCTGGCGCTCGATGCGCTGGGATTTGCGGTCGACGAAGGAATGGTTGCAGCGGATGTTGCAGGGTTTGTTCCCGACCTGAACCATCACGCACGCTATCGTGACGCAATTGCACGCCAGCAGGCGCTGTATGAGAAGATTATTCAGCAGGATGATTAGCCAGCTGCTGAACTTCTTTCGCTGCAATACGGTCGCCGGCCTGTCTGAAAGCCTGTTCGCTCAACGAGAAGCAGACTCTGGCTTGTTCACGCTCACCCAGAGCGATGGAGATTTCGCCCAAACCGCGATACGTACACCCCAGACACATGGCGTCGTTTGCCTGCTGCGCCATTTCCAATGAACGACGCATGGTTGTTCTGGCCTGGACGACATTGCCCGATCTCAGCAGGATATATCCCTGCTCGTAGAGATTCGCGGCAAAACCGGCGAGATCGTCGGGAAGATGTAATGCGCGAAATGTGTACTCTTTCTGAAACAGCGCCAGAGCACTATCGAAGCTGTCGTTCCGGCATCGCCAGCACGACGCCTTCGAGTGCGAGTTGGGGATTGACATTATCGCGCAGACGCTGCGCCGCCAGGGAAATGCCTGATACGAAGGCGTGAAGATCGGGAATGGCGTACTGCGCCGCCGCTGCTGCAAGGTCATTGCGACGATCGATATGGATAACCGCCTGTGGGCAGCCCGCAGCGGTCAGCAGCACATCGCGCCACCAACTCTGCCACAGGTCGAGCGTCTCGAACACTGCGGTCTGATCGCCCGCGCGATAGGCTTTCGCGCGTTCCTCCGCCCAACGGAGCCTGGCTGCCAGCGGTTGGTCGGTAAGCGCCAGCAGTTCAGCCAGTTGATCCTGACGCGCCGCCAGTTCGTCTGGCGCATTGACCATACGCAATGCCCACCCGATCCGTCCGCCGCTCCATGCTGCCAGAAGTTCAGCATCACCGGCGGTCAGGTTGTATTTCTCGCGCAGCGCCCTCGCCACCTGCGCGCGTGGCAACGGACGCAGCCGCAGCAACTGACAGCGGGAAACAATCGTCGGCAGCAGGCTCCCTGCAGTGTGCGCGACCAGAATGAGCGTCGCATACGGGGGAGGCTCTTCCAACGTTTTCAGCATTGCGTTCGACGCGGCTTCGTTCAGTTTCTCGGCATCGTGCAGAATGAAGACCCGCCGCCGTCCCTCGTAGGGTTTCAGCATCACATCGCGCTGCCACTCGCGCACCGTATCGATCTTCAACTCTTTCTGCCGTGCAGCATCCTCGGCTTTTGCGCCGGCGGCCTGTGTCGCCATTCCAGCAATACGAACATCTGGATGATTGCCGCGTTCAATCCGCCGGCATGCCCGGCAGCGCAGGCATGGATCGACGCCAGCGCCCTCACAATTGAGCGCCTGCGCCAGCCGCAGCGCCAGCAGCGCCTTCCCGACGCCTTCGGGACCGCCGATGAGATACGCATGCGCCAGACGGTTCGCGGCAATCGAGCGCCGGAGAAGATCAACCGCCCATTCGTGACCGATAATGCCCCAGTTGTCTGACAATTCGATCATCGTTTGATCCACCGTATCTTTTTACGGATACAACCGATTATATTCTGGTAGAAATGCCGTGAACAGTGAGGATTGTATGGGGCGCCGCACCATTCTCATCGTCGATGAATCTCCCGACCACCGTGACATCCTTGCCCGCCTGCTGCGCTTTTCCGGCTATCACGTCGTTGAAGCCGCGCCATCAAATGCCCTGGAGCAAGTTTCCAGCGTGCGCCCCGATCTCATTCTCTGTTCGCTCTCACTTCCTGGGCAACACGCCTGGGAGACGGTACGTCAACTGCGCACCCTACCGGAGATTGCAGCCGTTCCCATCCTTGGCGCAACTGTCTACACCACCCTCATCAAACGATCCCGGGCACAGGCTATCGGCTGTGTCGATTATGTCGATAAGCCCTTCGACCTCGATGCGCTGATCGAATACGTGCGCAACCTGTTGTCCGTACCGGCGATCATGGCTTAGCGAGCGTCTCGAAGAGACTGGCGCGCAGACACGAATCGAGGCGTGCTTTCCCGACGCTCATTCACCCTTACTGACTGAGATCGCCGTGCCGCAGCACCAGGACACAGTTAATTCCGCCGAACCCGAACGAGTTCGACAGCGCAACCCGGATTGCTGCCGGACGTCCTTTCAGCGGCACATAGTCGAGGTCGCACTGCGGATCGGGCGACGTGAGATTGATCGTCGGCGGAATAAATCGATGCTGCATGGCAAGGATGGTCGCTGCCGCTTCCACCACACCGGCGGCGCTCGTCAGGTGACCGATCATCGATTTGGTGGCGCTGATCGGCACACTGAACGCATATTCGCCAAATACCGTCTTGATTGCCAGCGTTTCTGCGACATCACCCGTCGGCGTACCGGTTGCGTGGGCATTGATGTAATCGACCTGCTGCGGTGTGATCTTCGCGCGGGCCAATGCCCGCACAATCGCGCGCGCCGCGCCATCGCCATCTGGACGTGGCGCCGTGACGTGATATGCGTCGCACGTCGAAGCAGAGCCGATAAGCTCAGCATAGATACGCGCGCCGCGGCGACGGGCGTGGGAGAGCGATTCGAGCACCAGCACACCAGCGCCTTCACCAAGCACGAACCCATCCCGTTCGGCATCGAACGGGCGCGAAGCGCCGGACGGATCGTGATTGCGCGTTGACAGCGCGCGGATAGCGCCAAAACTGGCGAGGGTCAGGCGGCAGATCGGCGCTTCAGTGCCGCCGGCCAGCATAATCGCCGCATCACCGCGCCGGATGACTTCCGCTGCCTCGCTGA
This sequence comes from Roseiflexus sp., assembly GCF_057785375.1. NCBI lineage: Bacteria > Bacillati > Chloroflexota > Chloroflexia > Chloroflexales > Roseiflexaceae > Roseiflexus > Roseiflexus sp. The sequence goes on along the minus strand of NZ_JBYNRX010000016.1, from coordinate 18,422 downwards.
TCGCCTGCGCACTTGCGGCGCAGGCAGTGGCGATGGCTGTGTTGTACCCCATCAACCCCAACTGGATGGCAACCTGGCACGATGGCATATTGGGCAGCGCGCTGGTGATATAGAATGGACTGATACGCGCCGCACCGCGATCAAAGAGGATTTTAGCGGCAGCCTCTGTATCGGGAGGCGAGGTGCTGCCGCAAGCGATCAATGCGCCAGCCTCATACCGATTGCTGTCATCAATCGTCAGGCGCGCGTCATCGAGCGCCATGCGCGCGGCGGCAATTGCAAACTGCGTCCCGCGCGAGACGCGCCGCGCCTCTTTGGCGTCCATATAATCGCGCGCATCGAAATCGCGCACCTCAGCAGCGATCGTCGAGGTTGCATCGCCGGGATCGCAGAGCGTGACCGGACCGACGCCGCTGCGCCCTTCCGCCAACCCCTGCCAGAACGTTTCCAGATCGTTGCCGAGCGGCGTCACCACGCCCATGCCGGTGATCACAACGCGGTCATCCTCATCACCCTGATCGACCAGCGCGGGTTGCGGTTGCAGCACCGGGTCATCCTCGAACACCTCTGCCAGCAACTGATCGATCTTCAACGCGAGCGTATCGGGATCAACGCTGCCGGTCACCGCCGCCAGAAGGTGTTCACGCACCTGAGCGCGGCGTGATGGTGCATTGTGAGAGACAGGCGACATGTGCGCTCTCTCCTCTCTGTCTAATGATCGTTCGCATAAAAGGCTATTATAACCAACCCATAGCGACCAGCGCCAGTACGATGGAACCAGCGATGATCCGATAGATGCCAAAGGCGACAAAACTGTGGTTGGCGACATAGCGCAGCAACCAGCCAATGCTCAGCCACGCAACGATGAGTGATACCGCTAATCCCAGAAAGAGCCGTCCGATGTCGTCAGGCGCCACCTGGTCGATACTGGTCAGGAGATCGACAATCGTTGCCGCCCCCAGCGTTGGAATCGCCAGGTAGAACGAAAAAGTCGTTGCGGCGCTGCGATTCAACCCGACCAGCATCCCGCCGATGATTGACGCCGCTGAACGCGAAACTCCCGGCGTCAGCGCCAGGGTCTGAGCGATGCCAATACCGAGCGCCTGACGGAGTGAAAGGCGGGTGGCGTCGTGGATGGCAGCACTACGTCGGGGCAGACGCTCAACGAGGATCAGAACCACACCACCGGTAATCAACGCCGCACCGATGACCGTCGGCGAAAAGAGCACCGCCTTAATCCAGTCGTGCAGCGCCAGTCCAATGACTGCCGCAGGAATGAAGGCAACGCCAATCGCCAGCCAGAAGCGCCGCGTCTGCGGATCGCGCGGCGCCTGCCGCGCCTGATGCAGCAGATCGGCGGCATAATATCCCACTACTGCGATGACCGCGCCAAGCTGAATGAAAATCTCGAATGTGCCTCCCAAACTCCCCTCGAAATCGAGCAGCCGGGAAACAATCAGGAGGTGCCCCGTCGATGAAATGGGGAGAAACTCGGTCAGTCCTTCGACGATGCCAAGGACGACGACTTTCCACCAATCGCCGGCAGTGGGAACGGCAATGATCAACGCGATCCCAAGCAGGGCGATAGCGCCAGACGCCAGAAGGCGCATTCTGCGCCCACGCGATTTATTGAGCGTAGCAAGTTCAGAGGACCCCATGGCGATACTTTCTGAATGGCATCAGGCGGACATCTATCGATATTGCGCTGATCGGCGTAACATGATGTACCGCAGCATTATACCAGACACACTTGAACATTCGGAATGGCGATGTCCGCCGGAATTCACGCCTCAGTCGCCAGGCGTCATCGGGAATATCATACGATCAGATCACGCACTGATAGAGGGCAAGTCGTCTAACTCGTAATTGCCCGGAACAAGAGCGACCATGCTATCGAATCTGCCACCTTCAAACCCGAGCAAAATACATCTCGCCACACAGATAAAACCGCTTGCATGAAATAAAAGATTGCTATACAATAAGAAAAAAGAACACAAGAACATTATCTCCGCCCTCAAGTCTTGTCGATAGACCATCGAAAGTATCCTGAAGACCCTGCAGAAAGGAAACTGCAATGCCAAAAGTGCGCAAGCTGACCAAAGAGGAGGCATTCCTCCTCAAAAACAAAGGAAAGGGTGTGCGAACATTGATTGCCGCGGAGTATGATCGGTTTCTGGAAGATTATGAACTAGGCGATTATGGTGAAGTAGAACTCGAGCCGGAAGACAAGCGCACAACAGTGCGCAGTCGACTGCGATCGGCGGCAAAACGACGCGGCTTCGACATCCTCTTCTTCCGTACACGAGGCAGTGTTATTCCATTCAAAATCGTCGAACTTCGACATGAACCCACACCCACGCCTGTATCGTCGAACTCGACAGACGGCGAGCCGCCGCGCCGAAGGCCGGGAAGACCTCGCAAACAACCGGCTTAGCGCCTATCCGAAAAATGACCACGTGACATGCCGCTGAGTCAGGCGAAGGCAATGCTTTCGCCTGATTAGCGAGATTTTCCAGATCGTCGCTCAGGTGCATGGAAGCACGTTATAGAGCGATCAACTAAGACCTGGACAATCTAATACTAATGTGCGGTCATTCGGACAAGTTTTGAGAAAAGAATCCGGCATCGCCCGGTAAAGCCCGCACAGGCGGGCTTTGCAATTCTAGAGCCTGTTATGTACTTTCGAGCATAAAGGTAATGAACCGCTTCAGCCACGCGGACCTTGCCGCCCCCCCTTTCCCCCCCCACCGCATGCGGGGGGGCGGGGGGGCGCGCGCAGATCATGGACGAGCGTCTCAAAGACCCCGGCCTTTAGCCAGCGCTAGGTTTGCTGATAGACGGTGTACCACGGCGGCGGAGCGTTGGGCATCATGCGCCAGGGCGCTCCCGTGCGGACGATCCAGCGCAATCCGTTAAAGACCTCGCGCAGCGAGTGGTCGCGCTGCGGGGCGTCTTCGGTCATGAAGGTCAGGGAGGGAGCGACGAAGGCCCGCTCCTCATCGCTCACATCGCTTGGATAGGGTTTACGTGTCATACTGAAATCATACCACGTTTATCTCTGAAGTGCATAACAGGCTCTAGCTGACCACGAGTTAGTATAAGGACGCAGAGCGGCGAACGTTGGCTTCGACAGGCTCAGCCAACGTCCGCCAAAAGACGGTCAACACAGGCAATGATTGCGCAACATCTGGTTGATTGCTCTATTAGTTGCAGCGTACCGGTTCGATCGCCTGTTGCCGAATGCGCTCATACTCGGACAGAAAGAACCTGGCAATAGTTGCATCCTGGATAATCACCAGGTTTTCGTCGTTTGTGTTCTCTGCGTTATCGGTGAAATTGTATGAGCCGGTGATCACAATTTCATCGTCAATAACCATCACTTTGTGGTGCATATTGTAACAGTTGCCATCTTCCAGAATGTCCACCCCATGTTCGCTCAATTGAGCGAACACCGACCCCGTTCCTCTGGCATTTCGCCGCTCGACGACCCCACTGACAAGAACACGCCGCTCTACTGCATTGATCAGGGCATCGGTAATAGGCGCTGATGTGAGTGAAAACGCCATAAACACAATCGTACTGCGCGCATGTTCGATGTGATCGAGAACAATGGGTAAAGCCTTGTCCTGTGGCGAAAAGTAGATAGAAATGCGATCATCGGCTGTCTGCGTCGCCAGACGCTCGCTATCGCTGTGTTTCGTGCCACCAAAACGCCCCATGTGCATTTGCTCGAATTCATCGTGATAGGAGGCGGCAATCCGGCGACTCTCGATCCGAATCGCATTATTATTATTGCGGAATGTACAGTTCTCGGTCAGATTCCACGAACCGGTCCACACAATTGCACGATCAATAACCACGAACTTGTTGTGCATAAACGGCGCACGACGATCAAAAACAACCGGAATCCGCCGATCCTGCATGCGTCCGGTCAACATTGCAACCGCCGGATCGGTAAGGTTCTCGCTGTCGATGACGACGCGAACCTGCACTCCACGGCGCCTCGCGGCAATCAGTGCATCGACGAGTTGCGGCAGGTCGAGATCAAATGCTGCCACGTCAACCGATGTGCGGGCGCGGGAGACATCGTTGATCAGTTCACGCAGCATCGGCGGTGTTACACGGCGGTTGGGCGCATCCGGGTAGTGTAATGTCGGCGTGGTAAAGAAGACCTGTACCCGCCGGCCGATCACACCGTCGTTCGGCTGCGTCAATTCGGTGGGCGCCAGATGTGACGAGAGATGGATCAGTGCGTAGGTCGCGTACAGACCCAGCAATGCCAGGAGCACCAGCCGGAGCGGCAGGGGGCGACGGCAATATGATGAGGGCACGAGCAACGTCCTGTGCTGTGCAGATCTCACGCGGGCAATGGCGCATGTCTGCCGCTTTTCTTTCTCAACCGCATAAGACGCAGTAACGATACGCCGGTATTGCTGCAGGCTGATGAACATTTACAAAATAATCCGGAATTCGCTCTGCGCTCGGCGGCTGAAGCCACGGGCTAATGAGCCGCCGAACAGCACCTGCTGCTCCGCCCTCCCCCCAGCGGCGGGAGGGAGTGGGAGGGAGGAGGGGCGCGGTGTAACCCCACTCCCCGCGTGGGAGCAGGGGGAATGAGGAGAGCACTGCCTGCTATTTCCCCCACCCCTGCCCTCCCCCCAGCGGCGGGAGGGAGTCGCCAATGAGCCGCCGAACAGCACCTGCTGCTCTGCCCTCCCCCCAGCGGGGGGAGGGAGTGGGAGGGGGGAGGGGCGCGGTGTAACCCCGCTCCCCGCGTGGGAGCAGGAGGGTCGGAGGTGAGGGGACACATCTCGATGTGCGCGGGTGATGCCCAGGGGAATGCCGGTATGGCAACCGCCTTCGCTACCGGTAGGCGGCTTCCAGACAAGGCACGATCACGTTCCAGTCGTACCCTGCGCACGCCAGTTCCCGACCGGCAGTGCCAAGTGCACATCTGGTCGCCGGGTCGTCCAGCAGGCGCAGGATCGCTTCGGTGAACTGTTGCGGCGTATCCGCCAGCAGACAATGCACGCCATCGCGCAACCCGACAATGCCTTCGACACCGAGCGAGGTGCTGACAACCGGCGCTTCCAGGGCGAATGCCTCGAGCACTTTCAGGCGGATCCCCCCACCGATGCGCATAGGGACGACATAGACCGTCGCCCCTGCCAGATAGGGGCGCACATCCGCCACCTCACCGGTAAGCACAAGGCGTCCCTGGTCAGCAAGGCGACGCAGTGCAGGCGCAGGACGTTTCCCGACCGTCAGGAGGCGGACGTCGGGCCGGCGGATGTGGATCTGCGGCAAAACGGCATCAACAAACCAGACGAGCGCATCGACATTGGGACGGAAGTCGAGCGTTCCGCTGAACACGAGGGTCGGAGCGGCAAACGACAGCAGTGTACGACGCTCGTGGGCGAGCGCTGCGCGGCTGAAGAACGCCGTGTCCACTCCATTTGGGACAACCACAAAGCGTGTTCCGCCGATCCGCTCCAGCGCCCTGCGATCCTCGTCGGATACGACAATCGTCACGTCGCACTTCCGCATCACGTCGCGTTCGTAGGATGCCAGTTTCACCCACTGGATCAGAGAATAGACGCCGCCGGCGCCGCGACGCACTGGATCGAAGCAGGTAAGCATGGCGCGCAGATCGGTGAGCGCCGCGCGCTTTTGCAACACATACTCGGCATTGAACTGATCAAGTGCCAGTAAGGGACGCTCAGGTTGCGTCTTCCCGCCGGCAGATGAGAGACTCAGCAGATAGGGCGCCATTTCAATGCTTTCCGCCTGCACGACATCGAACCGTTCATGGGCAATCAGATCATGCAAGGCGGCATGGAAGGCAGGCGACGCATTCCGCAGCGCCATATCGGGCAAAGGCGAGGCAAAGGTCGTCCACACGCGGCGCAGAGCGGAACGCGGCGCAGGTCCACGCACCGACACGACCCGGCACAGATCGCGGAGCGGCGCCAGCGCTGCTTCAGCCGCAGCATCGGGCGCAAAGGTGAGACAGGTGAGAGTATGACGTTGCGCCAGACTGCGAATGATCTGGTAGATGCGCATTGTGCCGCCGCCGTGTGGCGGATAGGGCGGATAGGGCGCGAGCAGCAGGAGATTCATGGGGCGCTTCAGATCACGCCATCGAGCCAGGGCGCGACGAGCGCCCAAAGGCGTGGCAGGAACACAATGAACCCGACAGCGACGGCGCCAATCGCAGTGAGCAGCACTGTTCCGGCAGCCACATCCTTGGCGATCTTGGCAAGCGGATGGAAGCCGGGCGTCACCAGATCGACTACCGCTTCGACAGCGGTATTGATCCCTTCCGCCGCGAGCACCAGCGTGATGGTCAATGCCAGTGCCAGCCACTCGACGCGATCAATGTTGAAGAGAAAGCCCAGCGCAATGGCAACGCCGCCAGCCGCCACGTGGATCTGCGCATTCCCCTGTGTGCGCAACAGATGGCTGATTCCTGCAAATGCGAAAGGAAACGAACGCAGACGCCGCTGTACCCAGCGAATGGACCGGCGGCGCGGCGCCCGCATGGTACGCATACGCGGCATGCTGGCAGTGCGATACTCCGCGACGACCTGACGATCCGTTGCTGGAGACTGATGATTGGTCGCCATGATCACCTCTCACGGCTCAAACCAAGCGCACCGAGGATCGCCTCCTCGCGTGCGCGCATGTCGGCTTCGTCATCCGGACCACGCTCGTGGTCATAGCCCAACAGGTGCAGAACGCCATGAACAACAAGAAATGCAAGTTCACGCTCGCGCGAATGACCGTACTCCGCTGCCTGCGCCACCACCCGATCCCAGGAAATGGCAATATCCCCCAGATAGCGCGGCGCATCGGGAGGACGCACAAAGGCGCTATCGTCATCCATCTCGGCGAAGGAGAGCACATCGGTCGGCGCATCGACGCTGCGGTAGGTCTGATTCAGTTGGTGCAATTCCGCATCGTCGGCGATCAGAATGCTCATCTCCACCGGACCGGCGATCCGTTCTGCGCGCAGCGTTTGCTCAACGGCGCGTTCGATGGTCGTAACATCGACCAACCCGGCATACTGCGGAACAACCTGAACATCGACCAGGATTTCGGCATCATCCATAAGAAAGAGAACACTCGTTGCGGCGATCAAGTTACGGGTTTTCCCGGCGTATAATCAACGCGCGGATGATAGATTCCCTGTAGAGTTGTAATGAATGCCTGACGAATACGCGCCAGGTCTTGCAGGGTCAGCGGGCACTCATCGAGTTGCCCGCTGCGCACCCGTTCATCGATAATGGCAGTGACCAACTCTTCGAGCGTTTTTCCATTTTCGCGCATCCGCGTATCGCCATTGCCCGCCTCACGGCTGGAAATGACGCTCCCCGCCTGAAACTTCGAGCGCACCGTCGCCTCGACCGAATCGGCGAGCATCATGATACCCTGTTCGCGCGTGCGCGGGCGCGGACCGGGGTAGCGATAATCCTCGATGTTAACCGTATCATGCTGCTGAAGGGCGCGTTGATAGAAATATTTGATCACGCTGGTGCCATGGTGGGTCGTAATGAAATCGACGATCTGCGCCGGCAGCCCGGCGGCAAGCGCCATTTTTCGCCCCTCGCGCACATGGTCGGCAATGATCTGCGCGCTGGTCAGCGGGTCGAGATCATCGTGGACATTCTCGCGGTCGCTCTGGTTATCGGTGAAAAAGAAGGGGCGGATTGTCTTGCCAATATCGTGATAGTACGATGCGACGCGCAGCAGGAGGGCATCGGCGCCAATCGCCTCGGCTGCGCTCTCCGCCAGATTGCCGACTGCGACGCTGTGGTAATAGGTGCCGGGCGCTTCCCGGATCAGGCGGCGCAGCAGCGGTTGCGCCGGATGCGCCAGTTCCATCAGCCGCAGCGGTGTGACAATGCCGGCCAGTTGACCGGCAAGATTATACAGGCCAAGCGCCAGAATTGCTGAGAGTGCGCCGTTGACGCCGCTCATCGCCAGGATCGTCAGCGCCTGATTCAGTGTTGGAATCGTACCGTTGAGTAGATGAAAGGTAAACTGCGCAGCGCCTATCGTCAAGAACACCGCCACGCCGCTGATAAAGAACAGGAGTGAGCGTTCACCACGGCCTATCAGGAATGCCCCGGCGATCCCGCCCAGGAAGAGCGTGATCGTCGTCGCCAGTTGATTATCGCTCAAGCTGGCGATGACAACACTGAGCACGCCGACGCTCATCAGCGACAGACCGATGTTAAAGAGGGCAGCCAGCAGTATGGCGATCAACGCCAGCGGGAAGGCTTGCATCCATTCAATGCCAAATGGAACGACCAGCCGGGCTGCGACGACTGTCAACGCCATCAGACTAAAGATGAGCAGAAGCGGTCGAGTTTCTTTCAGTGCATCGCGTTGAGCAACTGCGATATAGGCGCCGAACGCGCCCGCAACCAGCAATGCCAGCAGCGCCCTGCCCCCCAGCGCTGCCCAGTTCATCTTTGTGCGCAGCGCACCCAGCGCTTCGAGTTTTTCCAGCATGTCGGGAGTCACTACGTCCCCCTGACGCACAATGTTTTCACCTTCGAGAATCCGAACCGTCACTGGCTGTACCGCATTGCGGACTTCCTGTTTGCGGCGTTGGGTGGCTTCCTCGTCGATAAACTGGTTCGCCTTCAGAAACGAGCCGCTGAAGAGCGCGATCAACTCCGCCTGTTCCGGCGTTTCCGCCTGAAGAGACGCCCAGTAGGGCAATGAGAACGATCGTAGCTCAGCAATCTTTTGATCATTGAGCATATAGCGGTTCTCACTCAGCGCCCGATCATACAGTTCCAGCGCGAGGTTACTGATTAGCGTCCACGAATCATCCTTCTGACGAGCGATAGCGCCCGCCAGTTCGGGCGAAATGACCAGTGTGCTGTTGGGCAGGCTGGTCAGGCGTTCGCGTTCCTGTGCTTTCGTCAGCGTCGGATCATCCCGGATCTGCGTGATCGTCAGCAACAGATTTCGGAGTTCGGTGCGCTGTTGAATGGGAATGCTCATGTCACGCGAGTAGACCACCGTATCGGCGGCGCTCTCGGCACGGGCGCGTTCCTGTTCGGTGCGCCACTCGCTGACATAGACGATCGTCCGGTCTGCCTGAATATCACGCGGGCTTGGCTGCCCAGGCTGCAAGTCCGGAGCGATAACCGGCTGCCACGCCAGCGCCAGCCAGATGGCCAGGGCAAGCCCCGTGCTCAGACCAACTATCAGGCGTCGCCACATCCGTTCGGGAGACCGATGGGGCGCTTCACTCGTCTGCCGCGAACGAGTACGGCTTAATCGGCGGAACCAGGAAGGTATGTTCATGGCGACATTGCGCCTTCGCATTGCGGCGCCTGGTCACTGCGTCCGACTCAGGAGATCGCGCGCCACCTGACTGATCAGGCGTCCGTCGGCGCGCCCCTTAAGCCGCTGCATCAGCACCGGCATAACCCTGCTCATGTCGGCGGGGCCAACAGCGCCAATCTCTTCGATAATCGCTTTGACCATGGGACGCAGTTCTTCCGCCGAAAGTTGCTGCGGCAGGTACGCCTGCAACATAGCCGCTTCCGCTTCTTCCTTTCCGGCAAGATCGATACGCCCGCCCTTGCGATACAGTTCAGCGGCTTCGCGCCTGCGTTTGACCTCTTTGGCGATGATTTCCTGCTCTATCGCCTCTGTCAGCATCGCCTCACGATCAATCGCAGCCAGCGCCGTCGCATCCGCCGCCTCGCCGCCAGCCGCATCGAAGGCGGCTTTCACCTGCGCCATTTGCGCCTTTTTCAAAGCATCAATCGCCATGCGGATCGTATCTACCCGCAGCCGATCACCGCTCTTCAACGCCGTTTTCAGATCGTTCTGCAATTGTTCCAGTAATGCCATACCTGCTCTCCGCCAGACCGGCGCATCCGCATCCTACAACACGACGCGGCGCGGATGCACGCGCAACTTCTCCGCCGTCACTATCGCCTGGATCTGGGCAACCGCGTCGTCCAGACGATCAGCGCGGTTCAGCACCACATAATCGAACGCTTCAAGTGCATCCATCTCCTGCTGCGCCACGCTCAGGCGACGGTCGATCTCCGCACTGCTCTCCGTGCGGCGCCGCTCGAGACGCACACGCAGTTCGTCGATGCTGCCGGGCGCCACGAAAATGAGCACCGCTTCGGGCGCCAGCTGGCGAACCGTGGCAGCGCCCTGCACATCGATCCGCAGCACAACGTCCCGCCCCGATGCCAGCGCATCACGCACCTCGGACGCCGGAATGCCTTTGTAATGACCGTAGACCCGCGCCCATTCGATTAACTCACCCTGACTGATCATTTCCCGAAAGCGTTCCGTTGTCACAAAATGATAATCGTATCCATCACGCTCACCGGTGCGCATCGGACGGTCAGTCGCCGTGACAACGAAGTGAAACGGCATGTTCAGTTCGCGCATCCGGCTCAGGATGGAGTCCTTTCCAACGCCTGACGGGCCGGAGATAACGATCAACAGCGGATATGCGGGCAGGCCATCGAGTAATGGATTGCGATCAGCGACAGGCATACTTCTCCTTTACCAGCGTGTATAATGCGAAACGCAATGTATTTCGATGCGCTGACTCTTGCCGCCGTGGTTGATGAATTGCGCACCGCCATTGTTGGCGGTCGTGTTCAGCGTGTCCTGCTGCCCGGCGCATTGAGCGTCGCGCTCGAAATCTATGCCGGTCGCCGCTTCTATCTGCTGCTCTCAGCCCATCCGCAGTTCGCGCGGGTCCAGCTCAGTCCGGTACGCATCTCGCGCGGCGCCGATGCAACGCCGCCGCTGTTGCTGTTGTTGCGCAAGTATGTCAATCGCGGCCGGATCACTGCGGTTGAGCAACCTGATCTAGAGCGCGTACTGCTGCTAAGTATAGCCAAACGTCCCCTCCAGCGCAACTCCGAACATGAAACAGATCCCGACGATGATGACGCCCTGCCGGACGCCGCCGCGCCGGAGGAGGAAACGCTGCGTTGCGAGTTGATCGTCGAAATCATGGAACAGCGCAGCAATATCGTGCTGGTCGGCGACAACAACATCATTCTGGCGGCGGCGCGGCACGTGACGCCGCGTATGAGCCGCCGCCCGGTGCTGCCGCAGGCGCCATACGAACTGCCGCCGCCGCAAGCCAAACGTGACCCACGGCAAGCGACGGCTGCCGAACTGCGCACCGCCATCCCGGATGGACAGCCCGATCTGGCGCGCGCGCTGGTAGGCGTCTACCGCGGGTTAGCGCCGCTTGCGGCGCGCGAGGCGGTGTATCGGGCGCTGGGACGCACCCTTGTGCCGACCGGCGCCGATCTGCCGTGGGATGCGCTCGCCGAAGCGCTCCGCCGGTTGTGGCAGACGCCCTGGTCACCGCATATTGTCGTCGATGAGAGCGATCCGATCGCATTTGCGCCATATGAGATCACGCATCTGCCCGAAGCGCGTCCCTGCCCCTCGATGAGCCTCGCGCTCGATGAGTACTACGCAGCGCGCGAGCGCCTGACGGCGCACCAGCAACGCCGCGACGCGTTGCGCGAGCGACTGAACGACGCACGTGAACGCCTGGAGCGGCAGCGCGCCGCACTGCAATCCGAGTTGCAGCGCGCAGCGGATTTCGAGCGATTGCGCTGGGAGGGAGAAATGATCTTCGCCTTTCTCCACGCACTGACGCCAGGGCAGGACCATGTCGAGATCGAAGGGCGCACCATCGCACTCGACCCGCGCAAATCGCCGGTCGAATGCGCTCAGGAGCGATTTCGCGCCTACGACAAAGCCAAAAGCGCGCTTGCCGGCGTCCCCGAACGATTGCGCGCCGTCGAGTTGCGGCTGGCAGGTCTCAACGAAACGCTGGCGCTGCTGGACCTGGCAGAGCGTTTTGAGGAGATCGAAACGATCGCCCGTGAAGCGGAAGCAGAGGGGTACCTGGGACCTGCGCTGGTGGAACGCGCCCGGAAACGAGCAGCGCGACCGGCGTCGCCCCTGCGCATTGAGTCGAGCGATGGATTCACGATCTACGTCGGGCGAACAGCGCAACAGAACGAGCATGTCACCTTCCGTCTCGGCGCACCTGATGATCTCTGGCTGCACGTGCGCGGCGCACCCGGCGCCCACGTCATTATCAAAACCGCAGGGCGTGATGTTCCAGAACGCACCATCGAGGAAGCGGCGGCGCTGGCGGCCTACTACAGCAGTCTACGCTCATCTGCGAGCGTCGACGTCGAGATCGCGCCGCGCCGCCGTGTACGCAAGGTGCGCGGCGGACCGGCGGGCCTGGTGACCTACCAGGCAGAGCGCGCCGTGCGGGTGGCGCCACGACCGCCGTGGTAGCGCGATGCAAAAAAAGCGCCCGCACACCGCGGACGCCGGGGAACAAAAAACAATTGCGCTATTTCGACAAGATTCCAACTACGACGAGGGCCAACGTTCGATAATTCGCTGATACCACAGACCGCTGACCGTGTTGCCCATCACCGAAACAATACCGATAACGACCAGAACAAGGAGCGCCAACAAGAGCGAATACTCCACCAATCCCTGACCTTCGCCGTGCCAGAGCCGCCAGGTTTGCACACGCGCCGCCATCTGACACATCGTGTCGTTGATGGCAGCGTACCACGTCGATAGCCGCCGTTCCATGCCTTCTCACCCCCTTTACACTGATGCGCCGGGTCCGATGTTCGAGGTGTTGACAGCGGGTGGTCGTGAATGAGTCTGCAATGCGCTGCTGCATGAAAACCGCAGACGCCGCCGCCTAAGGTACACCCTGTCGGTTAAAATTATATCAACCCGCGCAATAGCCCGACAGTACCGGTGTCTGAGATGACCGTTACCGCCGGGCGGCTGGCGCCGCGCCCGTGGAAGCGCCCCACACTATCGTCAGCAGCGCTCGCGCGATCCGGTGCGCATAGGCGACGGTCATCATGGGCGATGTAACCATCGCTTCTATAATGAAAGCATTCACATTCCAGCGGATTATCGCCCACGTATTGTAGTGAAACGTGCAAAGAACGCCATGAATCTTTATCATCCTGCCAGCCCAATCCGCATCGACGACGACCTTATTGCTGCCGCACTTGCGGCAATCCATCTCTATCTGGAAGCCGAACAGACGGATGCCATCGAAGTGGCGCCGTCACGCAGCGTCTGGCAGGCAGCGGCGCTGGTCGCAGCGCAGGGTGGCGTGCCGGCGCGCGGAGATCGCGCCGGCACCTGGAGCACGGTTGACCGTGCCGGTCGCGCCGCGCGCTGGAGCGCCGGCATTCTGGGAACATTCGATTGATTGTGTGCAGTGAGGGGCATATGTTCGACACGGTTCTGGTCGCCAATCGCGGTGAGATTGCCTTGCGCGTCATGCGCGCCTGCAAAGAATTGGGGCTGCGGACGGTTGCGATCTACAGCGAAGCCGACCGTCACGCGCCACACGTGGCGTATGCCGACGCCGCCTATCTGGTGGGACCGGCTTCAGCCGCGCAGAGTTATCTGAACATCGAGCGGATCATCGAAGTCGCGCGCGAGTCAGGGGCTGGCGCCGTGCATCCGGGGTATGGCTTCCTGGCGGAAAACCCTTCTTTTGCACGCGCCGTCACGCTTGCCGGCCTGGTCTTCATCGGTCCTCCGGCTGAGGTGATGGATCGGATGGGAGGAAAGGTTGCCGCGCGCCGCGAAGCGAAAGCCGCAGGGGTGCCGGTTGTGCCCGGGACGCTCCATCCTATCGGTACGCTCGAGGAATTGCGCGCATGCGCTCATGAGTACGGCTACCCCATCGCCATCAAAGCCGTTGCTGGCGGCGGCGGGCGCGGATTCCGCGTCGTGTTCGAGGAGAGCGAATTGCGGCAGGCGTTCGAGAGCGCGCGCCGCGAAGCGGAACTTGGTTTCGGCAACGCGGATGTGTATGTCGAGAAATATCTGACCGATCCGCGCCATATCGAGATTCAGGTGCTGGCTGATGCCCACGGAAACGTGCTCTACCTTGGCGAGCGTGAGTGTTCGGTGCAGCGCCGTCATCAGAAGTTGATCGAGGAAAGCCCATCGCCGGTGATGACGCCTGAGATGCGCAAACGCATGGGAGAAGCGGCCGTGCGCCTGTCGAAGCAGGTCGGGTATGTCAGCGCCGGTACGCTGGAGTTTATCTACCAGGATGGCGAGTTCTACTTCCTCGAAATGAATACCCGCATTCAGGTCGAGCATACCGTCACCGAGATGGTGACTGGCATCGACCTGGTGAAGGCGCAGTTGCGAATTGCGCGTGGTGAACGGCTCTGGCTGACCCAGAACGACGTTGCGATCCGTGGGCATGCGATTGAATGCCGGATCAATGCGGAAGACCCTGCCAACAACTTCCGCCCGTCGCTGGGAACGCTCGTCGAGTACAGCGAACCGTATGGCTTTGGCGTGCGTGTCGACAGCGGCGTGCACAAGGGGTATACTATTCCGCAACATTACGACTCGCTGATTGCCAAGTTGATCTGCTGGGGCGACGATCGCGCTGAGGCGATTGCGCGTATGCGTCGTGCCTTGATGGATTATCGGATCGTCGGTGTGGCGCATACCATTCCATTCCATATCCTGACCATGTCTCACCCGGTGTTTCAAGAAGGCCAGGCGACGATCAACTTTATTCCACAGCACCTCGCGGATCAGTTGGGGACACTGGTTCAGGGGCCTTTGAGCCCGGTGTCAGCCAGCGCAGTATCCGGCGGACCGGCGCGCATCTTCGAGGTCGAGGTCAACGGACGGCTCTTTGCTGTGCGGGTAGCGGAAGCCGAGACACGCGCAGAGCGGACGGAACGGCGCGCCCGGCAGGCAAGCGACCGCGCCGCACATCGCGCACTCCATCCCATTGCCGACGGGGTTGCCAGTGCGCTGCAGGGAACCATCTCGGCGGTGCTGGCAACGCCTGGTCAGGAGGTGGAAGCGGGCCAGGTGGTGTTCGTGATCGAAGCCATGAAGATGGAGAACGAAATCGCCGCGCCGCGCAAGGGGGTTATCGGCGAGGTGCGCGTGCAGGTCGGGCAGACCGTCGAGCCTGGCACGGTGCTGGCAACCTATCGCGCCGCTGGAGAAGCAGCGGCTTAACAGTGTGAGAGGTCTATGGCTGCACCAGAACTCTTCGTCGCCAGCGTGACGCCATTTGCGTCGCCGTCGGGCGCTGTCGATCATGCATTCATCATCAGGCATTTGCGCTGGCTCGAAGCGCAGGGGGTCGATGGCGTCGTGCCCTGCGGCACAACCGGCGAAGGGCAGTCGTTGAGCGTTGCCGAGCGCATGGCAATCTTCGATACGGTGTTGCAACACCGTGGACGATTGCGGGTATTCGCGGGAACCGGCTGCGCGGCGCTGAGCGATACGATTGCACTGACGCGCTACGCCATCGAGCGCGGCGCCGAGGCGGCGCTGGTGTTGCCGCCGTTCTATTTCAAGAACCTGAGCGACGCCGGTTTACTTGGATACTACCGCGCGCTGTGCGATGCACTGCCGTCCGGCGCGCGCCTGATCCTGTACCATATCCCGCCGATGAGCCAGATCCCCATTTCTCCCGCCGTCATCGAAGGTCTCTACCAGAGCCACCCGCATATGGTGTACGGCTTGAAAGACAGCGGCGGCGATCCTGCCTATCTGGTCATGCTGACGCAGCAGTTTCCCGCATTACGGGTCTATGTCGGCAGTGCAGCGCTGTTTGCGCAAGCGCTCCGCGATGGCGCAGCAGGCGGCATCTTTGCGCTGAGCAATGTCTTCCCACGTGACATGCGCGCTGTCATAACCGCCCATCTGAACGGCGTCGATGTGGCGCCTGTTCAGCAGCGGGTGACGGCGCGCAGCCAGGCGCTGAAGCCGTATGGCAATCCACCGGCGATTAAGGCGCTACTGGCGCGCCTTGCGCATCTGCCGCACACCTCATCGCGCTTCCCGCTCATCGATCTGACCCCCGACGAAGCGGAGGCGCTCTGGGCGGCGGTGCAGCAGGTCGAAGCGACGCAGGTGCGGTCATGAACGGACAAGCTTTTGGAGGGTGAAGAAATATTCTTCCGCCTTGTAGCCCGGCGGCTGAAGCTGCGGGCTCCTGCTGCCAAGCCCGCCTGCGCGGGCTGAACCGGGCGATGCCGGATTGATTCCTCAACGGAGATTGATTCAACGGAGCCGCCAGGCTCTCAGAGGACGATCATCCTGCCGTTGACCAATCTTGCGCGCGTTGACCGCCTTGTGATTGGCGGGGGCTTCGACAGGCTCAGCCCCCGACAGCTCCACAGGCGCCGGCTTCCACCCTCACGGTTTCGCCCCTGGCGCGCCGACGACCGTGTGGTAAATCTCCTCGATCTGGCGCGCTGCGCGCTCCCATGAGAGATCGCGCACGGCGCGCTCGCGCACGCGCCGGCCCACCTCCTGCGCCCATTCCGGTTGATCGAGCGCCAGTTCGATCTTCGCTGCCAGGTCTTCGACGCTGCCGTAGGCGGCGTAGATGCCGCAGTCCCCAAGAAACTCGCGCGCGACCGGCGTATCGAATGCGACGACCGGCAACCCCATCGCCATGTAGTTGCCGATCTTGCCGTTTCCCTCCGTCCGGCTCATCTTTGGCGCGACCGCCACCTCGCCAAGCGCCAGGTAGGCATGCAGGTCGCGGTAGAAAATGCGCCCTGGCAGTGTGACATAGCTTCCCACATCGAGCGACTCAGCATAGGCGCGATAACTGGCCGGGTCGGGGTGCCCCATGATGAGGAAATGCACATCTGGCCGATGTGCAGTGACGATCTGCGCCGCCTGGATCAGGTGATGCGTTCCCTGGTAGGGCGCCAGCAACCCGATGTACACCACAATCCGCCGATCTTGGGGAATGCCGAGCTGGCGGCGCAATTCACAGCGCTGCGCCTCCCATTCCGGCGATCCGTCGAAGGGGCGGAACCGCTGCGTGTTGACGCTGTCAACCACCGTGTAGAGCCGGTCGGGATGCACCGAACCATCGCGGCGCAGCAGATTCGCAGCATTGACCGTCGATGTGATAACCGCATCGGCATTGCGGTTAATCATGCGTTCCAGGCGCGTCAATAATGGAAAGATCGGATTGGTGCGTTTGATGAAGCCATGATCGAGCATTTCGCTGGTCATACTCCCCTGATAATCCAGGATAAGCGGAATGCCCAGCAGACGCTTCAGCGCCAGCCCGATGAAGGCCGCCTCGTGGGTGTGGGCATGAAGAATGGTTGGGCGGATCTCCAGCGCAACACGCAGGCTGCGCCACGCAAGCCCGACATCCAGGTACAATTTGTGGCGCGATGAACCGACGACAGCGCGCCGGATCCAGGGCACGTCCCACGAGCGGCGAATGTCGAGCCCGGGCATATCGTCGCCGTTGTGGTAGGTCGCCAGCACCAGCCGATGCCCGAGTTGCTGAACGGCTTTGGCCTCCTCCCAGATGCGCACGTGGTTGCCGTAATCCGAAAAAAAACTGGTCGACGCCAGCATTAGAATCGTGTAAGGCACAGGTTATCCCGATAGTATCAGACGGCAGGCAGTTGTGCCAGCCAGGTCGGCAGTTCACCGATGTGCGATAACGTCACATATCTGCCAGCGATTGCTCCTTCGCCGGTCACACGTTCGTGATCCCAGGTCAGGTGGTACGGAATATAGACCGCGTTCCCACCGACTTCGACCACCGGCAGGATATCAGATCTCAGCGAATTGCCAACCATTAAGAAGCGGCGTGGTTCGATGCCATGCCGCTTCATCACGGCGGCATAGGCGGCAGGCGTCTTTTCGCTGACAATTTCGATGTGCTGGAAATAATCGGCGATGCCGGATCGCGCAATCTTGCTTTCCTGATCGAACAGATCGCCTTTGGTGACAATCATCAGCCGGTAGGAGTCGCTGAGCAATGCGATCGTTTCGCGCACTCCCGGCAGCAACTCGACCGGCGCACGCAGCATATCGCGGGCATAGTCAATAATCTGGCGAATCTCATACGCCCCGATGCGCCCGTCGCTTATCTCAATCGCGGTTTCGATCATCGATAGCGTAAACCCTTTGATCCCGTACCCGAAGAACGCCAGGTTGCGCATTTCGGTCGTATACAACCGTTGATCGATCGTTGCGACATCCTGAAAGGGTGCAAGCAGGCGTTTGAACCGCTCCTGCGTGAGAGAATAGAGGTTCTCGTTGTGCCAGAGCGTATCGTCGGCGTCAAATGCGATGGCGGTAATCATAGGGATCAGGAGTTAGGGATGAGGGGTTAGGAATGCCTTCCTGCCCTCGCACCTGCAACTTCCCTTTAGTGAATGCTTCTGTTCTATGAGGATAGGTATCAAAAGTCAGGAATGCCTTCCTGCCCTCGCACCTGCAACCTCCCTTTAGTGAATGCTTCTGTTCTATGAGGATAGGTATCAAAAGTCAGGAATGCCTTCCTGCCCTCGCACCTGCAACCTCCC
>NZ_JBYNRX010000015.1:0-10923 GCF_057785375.1 Roseiflexus sp. | reverse complement strand
TCGCCCACCCCTACTCCCTTCGCCCACCCCTACTCCCTTCGCCCACCCCTACTCCCTTCGCCCACCCCTACTCCCTTCGCCCGCCACAAGCGTTTCCCGCCAGGCTCTTATTCCCCGGCGCGCTGGAGGTTGGCAAAACTCGCCAGCAAGCGTTTGATTCCTTTGCCGGCGAAGGCGACCGTTACCTCTTCATCGCCTTCGACCAGCTTCGAACTGACGACGATCCCTTCGCCAAAGTGCGCGTGGTACACTTTCTGCCCGGCAAAGAAGGCGACCTCACGCGGTCCCTCGGGCGCATTTCGACGCGATGCCGGAGTTGACGACGATGTTCGTTCCTGCGCCGAATGACGCAGCGCCGTCATGCGATGTGTGAACATCGACGATTGCTGCGCAGCGGCATACCCGCGCTTCGGCGCACGGTGGAGCAGGTCGGGCGGAATGTCGTGCAGGAAGCGCGACGGGGTGGCAATCTCGGCGCGTCCATACGACGCGCGGCGGAAAGCGTGGAGCAGGTAGAGACGCTCTTTGGCGCGGGTGGCGCCGACATAGAATAATCGCCGCTCCTCATCGAGCGCGTCGCGGTCGTCGGTGGAGCGTGCGTGCGGCAACAGACCCTCTTCGAGGCCTACCAGGAAGACGACGGGGAACTCCAACCCTTTCGCCTGATGGAGCGTAATACAGGTGACGGCATTGCGCCCTTCCTGAAGCGTGTCGATATCCGAGACCAGTGCAACCTCTTCGAGAAATGTCGCTAACTGGTTTTCGCGCGGCAGTGTGGCATAGTTTTCGGCAACATTGCGCAGTTCCATCACGTTATTCCAGCGGTCGTCGCCCTCGTCGTCGCCGTACTCGCGCCGCAACGCCTCACGGAACCCCACCCGCTCGAACAACCAATCCATCAACGCGCCGAGGGAGAGCAATCGTCGCTGCTCGATGGCTTCATCGAGCAGCGCCAGGAAGCCGAGCAGCGCATTGCGGGCGCGCGATGACATCGCATCGGCGCGCGCGGGCGCGGAGGGCGCTGACTGATCGGCGGTTTCGGCATCGGCGGCGAGCATGTGCAACATCGCATAGAGCGGAACGGCAGCCGCGCCCGCGCGCCGCTCCAGGTCGTCCTGGGTGCGCTGCCCGATGCCGCGCGGGGGCCAGTTCAGCACCCGGCTCAGACTGATGTCGTCGAACGGGTTGAGCGCCAGGCGGAGATAGGCGAGCGCATCTTTGATTTCTTTGCGCTCGTAGAAGCGCGTGCCGCCAACGACGACGTATGGCGTCTGGCGGGTAATCAGCGCCTCTTCAATTACACGGGATTGCGCATTCGTGCGATACATAATGGCGATATCACCCGGCTGATACGCGCCACCGGCAAGCAACCGCGCAATCTCGCCAGCAACCAGTTGCGCCTCTTCATCCTGATCGTACCCCTCGATGACCTGCACCTTCACACCCGCGCCATTGCGCGTCCAGAGGCGTTTTTCGCGCCGGCGCTGCGCGCTGCGGTTGATCACCGCCTGCGCAACATCGAGGATCGCCTGCGTGCTGCGGTAGTTTTGCTCCAGCAGAATGACCTGCGCTGACGGATAATCGCGCTCGAACGACAGAATGTTGCGGACATCGGCGCCGCGAAACGCATAAATCGACTGATTCTCGTCGCCGACAACGAACAGGTTATGATGCCGGGAAGCGAGTTGCTTCAGCAGCATATACTGCGCCCGATTCGTATCCTGATACTCGTCCGCCAGGCAGAAGGCGTAGCGCTCCTGATAGCGTTCGAGCACTGCCGGATGCTGCTCGAAGAGGCGCACCGTTTCAACGAGCAGATCATCGAAGTCAAGCGCATTGGCGTCGCGCAGCAGTTCCTGATAGCGCGCAAAGCAGCGCGCCGTCACCTCCTCGAAGTAAGATTGCGCGTGGCGGCTGTAGGCAGCCGGGTCGATCAACTCATTCTTGGCGCGCGAAATAGCAGCGTGGATCGCGCGGGGCGCATGCTTTTTCTCATCGAGGTTCAGATCGCGCAGCACGCGCTTCATCACCCGCAACTGATCGTCGGTGTCGTAGATCGCAAAATCGCGCTCACGACCAAGGTGAACGATGTCGCGGCGCAGGAAGCGCGCACAGATGCTGTGGAAGGTGCCGACGGTCAGCGCCGCCGCCTCGCCAGGACCGAGCAGCGCATCGAGACGGTCGCGCATCTCGCGCGCGGCTTTATTGGTGAATGTGACTGCAAGAATATGATGGGGATCGACGCCATACACGCCGATCAGGTATGCCACCCGGCGCGTCAGCACGCGGGTTTTCCCGCTGCCGGGACCGGCAAGCACCAGCACCGGACCCGGCTCCGCCGTGACCGCCTGTTGCTGCGCGGGGTTTAATCCATCGAGAATCGTCGAGACGTCGGTCATCACATACTCGCGTCACACCAGCGCACGCACCACCTCGATACCATTCAGCGCCATATGGTGGAGGAACAGCACGTGGTGCAGGTCGCCGTCGTGCGCTTTGATGCGCAGTTCACGCGCAACCGACACCGGCGTATCGTAGGTATCGACCACATTGGCAGGCACAATCATGCGGCGCCGGATGCCGAAGGCATTCGCCTCCAGCCGCAGATGCATCGCGCCCTGATAGGTGCAAAGGTCGGTGCAGTCGCCAACGACGATAAAGCGATCAACCTGTGGACGCGCACCGATCCATTCACCCAGGCCGGTGCCGATCATCGAACTGATCGAATTCTTCGGGAAAACGGCGATCTCGTTGAAAAACGGCAACGACGTCAATTCCTCGACGGCTTCGCTCTCGGCGCTGCCGGCGATGCAGTGGGGCGGATACGCCTCGAACTCCGGCGTCTGCGGATCGTGCGCGTCCTGCGTCAGCGCAAAGTTGCGCACCCCCAGGGCATAGGCGCGCTCGAACAGATCGGCGACCGGGCGCGCAATCCGCCCGACGCGCTCACTCGCCAGCGGTCCGCTCTTGCAGAAACCGTTGATGACATCGATCGACAGCAGTGCAACCCGTTCCGGTTCGCCCGCAACGACATCCGCCAGCGGCATGTCGCGCAACGATCCATACCATTCGTCGAGATAGGACAGGAAGGGCCGCGTGTGATCAGCAAGGTTCATACGGGCAGGCATTGACTCCTCCTTCAGGCGATGCACTCGTCCCCGGCTTCAACAGACGTCACAGCGCAAGCCGGTTCAAACCGTCAACCGCGTTCCTGCGACTCACCAGTATCCACACGTGCCTCACGCCAGCGGAAGACGAACTGCCCATCGCCTCGATCACGGCGAAAACGGTAGAGCCGGGTCGGACGACCACGCCCCTCACGCAGCAGTCCTGTCTCCTCAAGGACGCCAGCATCTCTCATTTTACGATAGAAATTGCCTTTGTCCAATTTCTCACCGAAAATCTGTTCGTAGATGTGTTTCAGTTCCAGAATCGAGAAGACTTCCGGCAGCAATTCGAACGCCAGCGTCGTATACTCCAGTTTTGAACGCAGGCGCGCGAGCGCCGTCGCCAGAATGCGGTCGTGGTCGAAGGCAAGCGGCGATGGCGCTGCGCGCACCGGGAACCAGCGCACATCGAGACTCTCTTCCGAAACGCGCAGGCGCTGCTGGTCGGCACGGACAAGCGCAAAATAAGCGACGCTGATCACGCGGGTGCGCGGATCGCGGTCCGGGTCGCCAAAGGTGTACAACTGCTCGATGTAAATGTCGCGCACGCCGGTTTCCTCTTCAAGTTCGCGTCGCGCGGCATCTTCGAGCGACTCGTGCATCTGCACGAAGCCGCCGGGGATCGCCCAGTACCCTTCGTAGGGCCAGCGCTTGCGGCGCACGAGCAGCACGTGGAGTTCGCGGTCGATCAGGGTGAAGATGACCACATCGACAGTGATCGAGGGGCGTTCGTAACGCGATGGATCGTAGGTTTCAGCGGTTTCTTCCAGATCGGTCATTACCGTACCTCAATGACGAGGGGGCGTGGTCCTGGCAAAGCTGCCACGCACTTCTCGCCGGGTTAGTGTCATTGCAACAATAAATATACCGGCAGACGGGCGATTTGTCAAGGTGGATTGCGCGATCACACTGAGGCCGTCGCAACGGCTACCACGCCGGTTCGCACAGGTCGGTGAGACGATAGCGTATGTTCGTGGTACAATAGGCGTGCAGTTATTATGGCGAAAGTCGTTGATGTCGTTGGTTCTTGTTGTTTAACTTGCGATCAGTCAGACAAGACGTTCGAGCGCCCGGTTCGCAAGGCGTAACGTTCTACACGCGCGTTGGCAGTCATGGACACAGGACTGCGCCCTGGCATTAGCAGCCCCGACGGGGCTTTCACTTGCAGCGAGCGCCGTCGAACCGCCTGCGGCGAGCGCCGTCGAACCGCGTCCTCAGCGAGGAGGCGTTCGCCCGCAGCGCCCCGGCGTCCCGCTGCGCGCCCTGGCAGTATTGTAGAATGACCGCGCATTAGTATCAGTCCGTACCGTTCCTTATGGAATACGAGCGACGCCAGATAATCCCCACGCCTCTTGAGAACGCCTCCCTTCTGTCGTCAGATAGACGTGTTTCGGTTTTTCACCAGGCGAGGTTCATGTGCTGACACCCGGAACGTCTCTCCAGGATCGCTATCTTGTCGAGCGGCTCCTTGATCGCGGATCGTTTAGCAATCTCTACCTGGCGCTCGACCAGCGCACCAGGCAGCATGTGGATATCAAAGCCATCACCCGCACCGACCCGGATGTCGATGCCATGTTCACGCGCGAGGCAGCGGCGCTTGCCTCGTTGCGTCATCCGGCGTTGCCCGCGGTTGTCGATATGTTTGCCGCGCCGCTCGGGCGTTTCATCGTCTTCGACCATATTCCGGGGCCAACACTCGACGAGGTTCGTGCGCGATCTCCTCAAGCGCAGATCGACGCCGACGCTGCGATCCGGTTTGTGCAACCAGTGCTCGAAGCACTCGAGCAGATGCACCGGTCTCCGGCACGTTTCGGGCATCGCGATGTGCGACCGGCGAACATACGAGTCACGCCAGCCGGCCAGGTTTATCTGACCAATCCCGGCGTCGCCGGTCGATCAAGCGCGCCGTTCACCGGAAATGATCTGCACGCCGATCTGTACGGCATCGGCGCAACGGTCTACACGCTCCTGACCGGCAGCACGCCGCCGCCCCCTTCGCAGAGGATCCAGAGCGACACGCTACGACCGGTAAGCCGGATTCGCCCCGAACTTT
The DNA here is from genome assembly GCF_057785375.1 of Roseiflexus sp. Classification (NCBI taxonomy): domain Bacteria; kingdom Bacillati; phylum Chloroflexota; class Chloroflexia; order Chloroflexales; family Roseiflexaceae; genus Roseiflexus; species Roseiflexus sp. The sequence goes on along the minus strand of NZ_JBYNRX010000015.1, from coordinate 5,703 downwards.
CGCCTAAACTGACGCAGGTCATTCAGCAATTGCTCTCGCTCGACCCGGCGCAGCAGTACGCTTCCATCGCCGATGCGAGTCGCGCGCTCATCGAGGCGGCGCCCGATGTGGTCTGCCCGCGCTGCGCGAAACCAAACCGCGCCAGCGCGCGCTTCTGCCGCTCGTGCGGCGCACCGCTGCCGGCGTCTGATCCACGCAGTGCGATTTGCGCATTCATTGAGCGACTTTCCCCACAACCGGCAGCAGCGTCTGCCGGCGCTACGGTCCCGGCACTGCCGATCAATATGATCGATACCCGCAACGCGCCAACTGTCACCTCGCCCCCCGCCGACGCCGCCCCGCCACGTGACAAACGCACCCTTCCCCCAACCGACGCGCCAACCGTCACCTCGCCCCCCGCCGTGGACAGGACTTTTATCTCACCTCCCGGCGCGCCAGCATCGGCAGATGCTACCGCAGAAGTGCCGGCAGCCTCAATTCCTGCACCGCCAACCGCCGGCGTCCCTCCGGCAGCGCCCGTCGGCGGTGCGCAACGACAGCGTGGACGGCTGATCGGTGGAATGATTGCTGCAATTGTTCTCCTGCTGGCGTGCGCAGGCGGCGGTTATTTCGCGTGGGGCGCCATAGGACCGCTCCTCGGAGGACCAACGACGGTTGTAGATATATCGCCGGCGCCGCTACAGACGCGGACCCCGGCAACCGGCGGGAGCGCGGCGACGGCAGAGGCGCGGCAGAATGCCACGGCGACGGCTATTGCCGCAGCACAACAAGCCACTGCCACTGTGCGCGCCGAAGGGCAGACCGCGACGGCGCAGGCGGAGCAGGCAGCCGAACTTCAGACAGCGACCGCCATCGCGCGGCAAACAGTTGCAGCGGCAGCGCAACAGACGGCAGCCGCCATCGCAGCCGCGACCCAGACTGCTGCCGTGCCAACCGCAACACCCACGCCACAATCGCTCATTCCACAGCCCGGCGCTCTCTCACTCGCGGATTACCAGGCGCAGACGCGCGGATTGCGCCAGATTCTGTTCGAGACCTTCGATCGGGGCGAGCGAACCAAAGCGATCTGGCGGCAGGTGGACGATGAACGGAAGCGAGCGGCGCTCCGCGATAATCTCTATTATCTGACGGTCAAAGCGCCTGATCTGACTACTCCGTACACCTGGAACCGCGATCTGGGGGATACCTACAACATCGAATTGAGCGTTGCGTTTCAAACGGTCGGAGCGCCAGCATCAGTTGGTATCGCCTTCGATATGCAACCCGGCGCGAACAGCGGAGTGATCTTTGAGATCACCAACGATAAGCGATGGCTGTTGTGGACCTTTGTGGATGGCAAGGTCGTGGCGCAACAAAGCACCGGCGTCATTCCCGAAGACGTGATCGTCGACGGCGTCGGCACCAACACCCTCTGGGTCATGCGCACCCCGAACGAGATCCAGCTCTGGATCAACAGCAAACATGTCGGGACGGTTCCGCCAAGTCCTTTCCCTGGCGGGGTCGCGGGTGTCAGCATGTCGTCGTTCAGCACGCTGACCGAGCCGGCAACGGTGATGGTGGACAATTTTCGCGTCAGGACGCCATGAGAGAGGTTAGTTGATTTGCGAGGTTGATGCGTTTGTACAGACGCCGCCCTATTCACTGCAAGGCGGAGGAGTGGCCGATCAGGTGTTTCGTGCCGCAGCGTCGACTGGCGCAAATGTTGCAGAGGTCGAGGGCGAGATACCGGCAAGGAATATGCTCGCTATCTCTTTCAATGAACACCCTGAACCATACATCTCATACGAAGTCCTGATCCCTAACCCCTAACCCCTAATCCCTAACCCCTAATCCCTAACCCCTAACCCCTAATCCCTAACCCCTAACCCCTAACCCCTAATCCCTAACCCCTAACCCCTCCTCACAGCCTCGACCTCGGATCGAGCGCATCGCGCAGCCCATCACCCATGAAGTTAATACTCAGCACCGTGAGGAAGATCAGCGCGCCTGGAATGAGCGCCAGCCATGGCGCCGCCTGCAAATACTGACTGCCATCGGTCACCAGGCGCCCCCAGGTTGGCGTATCGGGGGGGAAGCCAACACCGAGGAACGAGAGGGTTGACTCGGCGATGATCGCACTGCCGATCTCCAGCGTGGCAGCGACGATAATCGGGCTGATCGCATTCGGCAAAATATGGCGGAACATAATTGCCGTCCGGCTGATTCCCAGGCAGCGCGCCGCTTCAACAAACTCCTTCTCCTTGAGCGAGAGGAACGTCGCCCGCACGACGCGCGCCGTCTGCATCCATGCCAGCGCACCGATCACCGTCACCACAATGACGAAGATGCCCGCCTCCGGCGAACCCATCGCTTGAATGACCGGATCGCGGAACAGATAGACTGTGAGCAGAATGAGCGGCACCGAGGGAAGCGAAAGGAACAGATCGGTCAGGCGCATCAACGCCTGATCAACCACACCGCCGAAAAAGCCAGCCGCAGCGCCAATAACCGTCCCCAGCGAAATGGCGATCAGCATTGCCACAAAACCAACCGCCAGCGACACCCGCCCGCCGTAGATACAGCGCGCCAGCAGATCGCGCCCCAGGTCGTCGGTGCCGAAGGGATGCACATGCGTCGGCGGCGACAGCAACGCCAGAAAATCGAGATGATCGATCAGCACGCGGATATCGGGGTTCTCCGCCGTAACCGGAATACCCGACTGCGCCAGTTGATCCACCAGGTAGCGTTCATACCACCATGCGCCGGCAGTGACTGCAAGCGTCATAAAAATGAGCACACCGGCGCCAACCATTGCCAGCTTATGGCGACGGAAGCGGCGCCACGCATCTCCCAGCAGGGTGCGCGGTTTCGCGGATACGCCGAGTTGCAACTGGCGAATTGACGCAGCGGCATCGGTCATTGAAGAGGAAGTCATTGTCTGGTCTGCTTCGGACATCTGCGCCTCGCCTGATGGGGTGAACTAGCCATAACGAACGCGGGGGTCGAGCACGCCATAGAGCACATCGGCAATCAGATTGAACACAACGGTGAGACAGGCAAAAATGAACGTGATTGCCATCACGACCGGCGTGTCGGAGTTCTGGATCGAGGTGATCAACAACTGCCCGATGCCATTGACCCGGAACAGGTTCTCGGTAATGATCGCGCCGGCAAAAATCGTCGGAATACCCAGTGCAATCAGAGTTACCACCGGGATCATGCTGTTGCGCAACACATGGCGGATGATCACCATCCGATCCGCCAGGCCCTTGGCGCGCGCAGTGCGCACATAATCGAGCGGCAGATTGTCGAGCATCGACGAGCGCATGAAGCGGGTCAACGCCGCCGTCTGCTGCACCACCAGCACAGTAACCGGCAGCGTCATCTGACGGACCTGCTCAACAATACCGTCCCAACCCGCCAAGTGGAGCGTCGAGTTGTAGACTATCGGAAACCACTTCAGATTGATGGCGAACACTAGCATCAACGCCAGACCGGTAAAGAACGATGGCACAGAAAAACCAATGAATGCAATAAAGGTCGCCACCTGATCGAACACGGAATACTGCTTCACTGCCGAAATGACGCCGATCGGAATGGCCATCAGCACTGCAATGACATACGCAGTTCCAACGACGATCAATGTTTGTGGCAGGCGTTGCCAGATCAGATCGATCACCGGACCGCGCGTACTGAATGAGAACCCCCAATCGCCACGCACCAGCGCGGTCAGCCACTTGACATAGCGCACATACCAGGGTTGATCAAGCCCAAACTGAATGCGGATCAACTCACGCGTCGACTCTGGGATTGCCGGGTTGAGCGCAAACTGCGCCAGCGGATCGCCAGGCGCCAGCGCCAGGATCGCAAAAATCACAACACTGATGATGAACAGCGTAGGAATGGCAATCAACACCCGTCGCAGCACATACTGAGCCATGCCCGTCCCTTGTTCCTGTGCGATACAACAACACAAGGGACGAGTGAACACCCGTCCCTTGTGTTCAGCTCAGACCTACTTGCTCCAGGAAGCGATATTCCAGATACTCGAATCGAACGTGTTGAAAGTCGGACCCTTGAGCGCCTTCACCTTGGCGTTCGGCGTCTGGCGGCTGATGAGCGGAATCACCGCTCCATCGGTCACCAGCAGATCATTCGCCTTGATCGCCAGTTCGGCGCGTTTCTTCAGGTCGAGTTCCTTCTTCAACTGATCGAAGAGCGCGTCGAATTCAGGATTGCAGTAGCGCCCGTCATTGCTGCCGTTCCACTGATTAGCCGCCGATGCGCGTTCGGAGCAGAGCCAGCCCTGGAGGTACTGCTGCGGGTCGGCGCTGTCGGGACCGTTGGTGTACATCTGGAGGTCGGCGTAGAACTTGTTCAGGGTATCGGGGTTGCCCACATCACCGCCGAAAAAGACAGCAGCATCGATGGCTTTGACGTTCACCTGAATGCCAATCTCCGCCAGGTTCGACTTGATAATCGCCTGCGTGCTCTGACGCAGCGGGTTGATCGACGTCTGGAAATTAACGACCAGGCGCACGCCATTCTTCTCGCGCACTGCGCCGTTCAACTTCCACCCCGCATCTTCGAGCAACTTCTTCGCCGCCTCAACATCGCGCTCACACGTCAGGTTCGGCGAATTGACCGATGCCGGCACCACCAGCACATTGCAGGTCGGTTTGCCGGTCGATCCGTACAACTGCTCGGCAATCGCTTTGCGGTTGATCGCCAGCGAAATCGCCTTGCGCACGGCAGGATCGGTCAGGAACGGGTGCGGCTGATCCGGCTCGCTGCGCTTATCGCCGAGGGCCGGGTCGGGATTGGAGAAGTTGACCACAATCCGCTCGACGCCGAACGACCCGCCGGCCAGCGGGTCACACTTGCCACTGGCAAGGATCGGCTCGAGCACCGCCTTCGGAATCTGCAAGTTCCACGAGAAGTCCACCTCTTCCGTCTCACAAACGGCGCGCGCCGCCGAGGTCGCATCGCCGCCGCCTTTGATCTCGACCTCGTCGAAGAAGACGTTGTCAGCATCGCGGAAGAAGGGGTTGCGCTCATAGATCACGACGTCGCCTGGCTTGAACTCCTTCAACTTCCAGGCATTCGTGCCGATCGGCGCCAGGTTTGCCGCCTGGCATGCCGCATCGGTGCTGGCTGCCGCGCCGATGCACTTCTCGAACTGCTTTTTCTGCAAGATCATGCCGTTCGGACCGACAAAGGAGATGTACGGGTAGGCGTTTGGCTCCTTCCAAGTGATCTTGACGGTCGTATCATCGACTTTCTCGACGTTTGCGATCGGATCGAAGACAGCCTTTGTCGTGCAGGCCGTTGCCGGATCGGCGCAGTACTGCCAGGTGAAGATGATGTCTTCAACCGTGAAATCGCTGCCATCAGACCACTTCAAGCCCGGTTTGATCTTCCAGGTGACGCTGGTTCCATCAGCCGCAACACCGCCATTCTCAACCGTTGGAATCTCTGCCGCCAGGAAGGGGACGAGTTCGTCGTTCTCGTTGTAGCGCGCCAGCGGTTCGAGAATAACAGTCGCGCCATCGAAGTCCTTCGTACCGATCGCCAGATGCGGGTTGAGGGTTGTCACCGCCTGCCAGTAGAGGATCTTCAGACGACCGCCGCGCTGCGCCGCGGGCGCCGCCGTCGGTTGCGCAGGCGCCGCCGTCGGTTGCGCAGGCGCCGCCGTCGGTTGCGCGGGCGCCGCCGTCGGTTGCG
>NZ_JBYNRX010000014.1:0-25749 GCF_057785375.1 Roseiflexus sp. | reverse complement strand
CACCCCCCTTGCCCCCCTCTTCCACGAGGGGAGAGGGGAGGAGGGGGCGATGCGGCGCGTTTGCACAGGGCAAGGCGCCGCATCGCCCCTACGCCCCCTTATCACCCTTGAAACCCCATGCGCTGGATGGGGCGCTGGCGGCCTTGCCTCCCGCCTCCTGCCCCTTGCCTCCCGCCTCCTGCCTCCCGCCTCCTGCCTCCCGCCTCCTGCCCCTTGCCTCCCGCCTCCTGCCTCCCGCCTCCTGCCTCCCGCCTCCTGCCTCTAGCCTCCTGCCTCCTGCCCTGAAACTCCGTGCGCTGGATGGGGCGCTGGCGCCGCCTCGCCTATATTCAATCCCACAATCTGCACCCCCAGGCGGCGTGGGTCGTGGCTTGCGGGATCGTCGCGCGCAGGGATGAACGGCGGGGTCTGCACCCGCAGCAGGATGTGCCCGGTCGGTGAGTGCGGCAGGGTGCGCGGATCGGCGATGAGCATGATGACCGTCGGTTCGTCGCCAGGGGTGATACAGACTGGCGTGGTGAATACCGCCTGGGCTGCGTCATCGGCGGAGTAGCCGGGTTCGGCGGCAAGCGCCAGGCAGGTTTCGCCGGTGAGCGCTGCCGGTCGCGTGCCGGCAGCAAGCGTCGCGGTAATGGTGAGCGGTTCGGTCGTTGGCGCAGGCAGGCGGAAAAGCGCGTCGCCGTCGGTCCAGGCGATCAGGCGGTTGCCGATGCGTTCGGCGCGGTAGACGCCGCGCACCTGGTAGGCGTAGTCATCGGGGGTGATGCTGAGCGGCAGCGGTTCCGCCGACTGCTGTTCTTCGGGCAACAGGCGGTAGAGCGCAAAATCGAGGGTGAAGCGCTGGACGGCGGAGGGTTTGTGATCGGTTGGCTGTTCGTACTCTGGCAGGTCGAGTTGCAGCCGTCCTGCGGGTTCGAGCCGCCATCCCGGCAGGACGAGCGCGCCGCTTGCGCTAATCGCCAGGTAGAGCGGCCGTCCCTGGTCGTGCCAGCGGCGGATGTAGCGCGCCAGGTGCGATGCGTACCGCCCAGGGTCGCGGCTTTTCAGCGCAAATGCGTCAGTGCCAGCGGCGAAGGTGAGCGGTGTGGCGAGCAAGTCGGGGATGTCGCGCGCCTGCGCGAACGACGGCGCGCCGCCGCGCATGAGCACAATGGCGCCCGGATCGAATTGGTTTGCCATTGCCCCAATCTGTTCCAGCGCGCCGGCGTACTCGGTATGGTGGAACGTGGGGCGTCCGGTGACGACCAGGAACAGAGAGAGGGCAAGGGTGAGGAAGAGGCGGAGAACCGTTGAAGGTTGAAGGTTGAGGGTTGAGGGTTGAAGGTTGGGCGGCGGTGATTCGGGCGCGGGCGTAATGGGTGGAGCGTCAAGAGTTGTAGAGGCGGTGCAATCCGCCGCCGGTACAGAGGAAGGCGGCGGCGTAGAGACGTTGTATTGCAACGTCTCCACAAAGGATCGCATGTTCAAAGGCATGCGGGCGATGGCATACGCGATGCCGATGGCGAACGCCGGGTAGACGTGCGGGACGTAGCGGCGCATGATGTAGATGTAGTGCTGGTCGCTGGTTCCGTAGGTCAGCCGCAGGAACACGACCGAGGTGACAGCGGCGATGACCAGGAAGAGCCAGGATGATGAGTCGATGCGATAGACCAGCAGCGCCAGGCCGATGAGCGCAAGGGCGATCCCCGGCGGCGACAGGTACCACCCCAGGCGCACCAGGTTCGCCTGCGCTGCGCCGAACAAGTCGCGCAGCACGTAGCGATCACAGGCGCGCAGCGTGGTCAGTGTTTCTGGTGCAATCTTCGTCTGGTCGAGCAACCCGTCCCGGATGACTTCCGGTATCGTGCGTCCATGGGCGGCTGCGGGCAACGTGGCGCGGCGCAGCGCGATGCATGCGTCGAGCGGCGGGGTCACGCGGCCGCGCACAGCGCCAATGGCGCGGTCGATCCATGCGGCAAGCGGATCGATATAGGCTGGCGTGGCAATCGGCGCACCGACGTACCCCTGCAATGTCAGGCATGCGCCCTGTGGGTTCGTCAGTTGTTCCGGGGACAGGCATGTGGGGAGCGCAGCGATGACCGACAGCGACAGGACCTGCGGGCGAATGAGGTAAGCATAACCGCCAAGCCCGATAACCGCAATGGCGGCGAGCAAGCGCAATGGACGATTCAGGCGCGCCAGCGGCGGCACGATGCGGGCGATCAGGTTCAGACGACGGATTGCAATCAGGGTAGCGACAATCACAACGACGATCAGCGTTTCGCTGCCGATACGGGTCCAGTTCAGCGGCGCATCGACCGTCGGCGGCATGCCGGCGATCGGTGGGCAGGGTTGCATCGTCAGGCGCGAGCAGGGGCGCAACAGATAGACCTGGCGCAAGGTCGGGGTGAGGAACGGCAGTGCGAGTGCGGCGGTGAGCGCAAAATCCTGGAGACGGGCAAAGAGCGTATCGAAAAAATAGGCGCGCGCCAGGAACGCGATCTGCAACCCGGCGTGCAGCAGCATGGCGCCTGTCCCTGCCAGCAGCGCGGTGTGTGGCGGCCTCCAGCGGCTTGCGAGCCAGGTGTAGAGCAGGTAGAGCGCCACCGGACCCAAAACGAGAAAGAATTCAATGCGCGTCAGCGCGAGTTGCCCGAACGTCAGCCCGGCGAGAAGGGCGAGGACCATTTCGCGTTGAAGGTTGAAGGTTGAAGGTTGAAGGTTGAAGGTTGAAGGTCGTGCATCAGGCGGTTGCGGATCGGTTTCGGGCGTTGCGCGATTTGCATTGAGCGTTTCGTGTTCTACGTTGAGTGCTGAACGCAGAGTGTCAGACGTTTCCGGTTGAACGCCGGGCATTGCCGGTTGGATCTTGGGCATGTCGCGGTTCGTGTTGAACGTTGAACGACCGAAGGCGGCGGCAAAGGCGTAGAGACCGGCAAAGACGAGGAACTGCGCAGTGGTTTCGGCAGTGGTGTAGCGGCTGAACCAGACCTGAACGGCGTTGAGCGCTAGGAAGAGCGCTGCCAGGAGCGCCACCCAGGGACCGGCGAGGCGGCGGGCGAGCATGGCGACGCCCCAGACGCCGAGCAGACCGGTGACGGCGGGCGCGAGCAATCCGGCGTGCAATCCGAAAAACGCGGCGATCAGTCCAATCCATGCCGAGAAGAGGTGCAACCCCTGCGGCACGACGCGCCCACGCGCCAGGTCCCCCTGGTCGATAAAGAACCCGGCGGCGCGCAGGCGGGTGGCGATGAAGCGCTGCGGATTCTGCACGCCGAGGAAGTTGGTCTCTGCCTGGCGCGCTGCATCGGCGAGCGCCGGATCGGGTGACTGCTGATCGGCGGCGATCTGCGCCACCAGCGGGTCGGCGAAGGTGAGCGAACCGGTGCGCGCCATGATGAATCCGGCATTGGCATACACGCCAGCGTCGCGCACGCCAATGATCGTCTCGAAAGGGCGGGAGACGAGGAGAGCGAAAATGAGGAGGAGAGCAACGAGGAGCAGAGGCGTTGAATGTTGAACATTGAACGTTGAATGAAGCGACGTTGCATCGCAACGGCTCCTCACCATATCCCAACGTCTCCATACGTTCATGAGCCGGAGCGGAGCGCCGGGTGTGCGGCGGCGCCCGATGAACAGGGCAATGAGGCAAAGGGCAATGATGATAGCGGCATGCAGCGGCGCGGAGAAGACGCCGATCTGCGCCAGAGCGAACGCCAGCCATCCGTTGAGCAACGCGCCGATCAACGCATATTCAAAGTATCGTTCGAGCGGTTCGTCTGCGCGATATGCGGCGGGCAGCGCGTGGGAGATGATCGCGCCGACCAGGATGAGCGCCAGGATGATGAACGTGAGAATAACAAAGGTCACGTGGTTGAGAACCTCTGCCGATATGCGGCGCAATTCAACCGGGCGCCGCATTATAGCACGCAGCGGATATACTCTTGACAAGCGGATCATCAACCTCTATAGTGGCACGGGTGAGAGATTGCGGGATGTACCCTTGCACACCAATGCTGGAATGGTGATCTGGAACTGGACTGGATATGGGCGAAAAATTGGTGATTGTCGAGTCGCCGGCGAAGGCGCGCACAATTCAGAGGTATCTTGGTTCGGGCTACCGGGTCGAGGCGTCGATGGGGCATGTGCGCGATCTGCCGAAGAGCGATCTTGGCGTTGATCTGGAAGCGAACTTTGCGCCGGCATACGAGATTTCGCCGGGCAAAGAGAAAATTATCGCCACCCTGCGCAAATCGATCCGTCAGGCGGATGCCGTCTATCTGGCGACCGACCCGGACCGTGAGGGGGAAGCGATTGCCTGGCATATTACCGAGGCGGCGAAGATTCCACGCAGCAAGCCGGTCTACCGGGTGGTCTTCACCGAGATCACGCCTGGCGCAGTGCGCAGCGCCATGGCGTCGCCGCGCGACATCGACCGCCGGCTGGTCGATGCGCAGCAGGCGCGGCGCGTGCTGGATCGTCTGGTGGGCTACAAACTCTCGCCGCTGCTGTGGGACAAGGTGCGGCGCGGGTTGTCGGCAGGGCGGGTACAGTCGGTGGCGGTGCGTCTGGTGGTCGAGCGTGAGCGCGAGATCGAGGCGTTCGTTCCCCAAGAATACTGGACTATCGAAGCGGACCTGTTGAAACAGAACGCGAGCGATGCGCAGCGCGACGCCTTCCGCGCCGTCCTGATCGAGCGCGCCGGCAAGAAACTCGAGAAGTTTGACATCGGCGCGGGCGATCAGGCGCAAGCGATTATTGCCGATCTGGAAGGCGCCGCATATGTTGTGCGCAAGGTGACGCGCCGTGATAAACGGCGCAGTCCGGCGCCGCCATTCACCACCAGCACATTGCAACAGGAAGCCGGACGCAAACTCGGCTTTTCCGCCAAACGCACCATGGCGGTGGCACAGCAGTTGTACGAAGGCGTCGATATTGGCGGCGATGAAGGACTGGTCGGCCTCATTACGTATATGCGCACCGACAGCGTGAATGTGTCGCGCGAGGCGCAGGAAGAGGTGCGCGCGGTTATTCGTGAGCGGTTTGGCGAGGCATATCTGCCGCCAAAGCCGCCAGTCTACAAAACAAAGACGAAGGGAGCGCAGGAGGCGCACGAGGCAATTCGCCCAACCCTCAGCCGCCGCACGCCGGAACAGGTGCAACCGCATCTCACGAGCGACCAGTACCGGTTGTACGACCTGATCTGGAAGCGGTTCGTCGCCAGCCAGATGGAGGCGGCGATCTTCGACAGTACGACGGTGGACATTGGCGCCGGACGGGAGATTACACGCAGCGCAGGGAGCGACCCGTACACCTTCCGCGCCACCGGTTCGGTGCTGAAGTTCCCCGGTTTCCTGGCGGTCTACAACATCAGCCTGGACGAAGGCGAAGAAGACGAGGATAGCGAGCGGCGGTTGCCGTTGCTGGAGGAAGGGGAAATGCTCGATCTCCTGCAATTGCTGCCGATGCAACACTTTACCGAGCCGCCGCCGCGCTTCACCGAAGCCAGCCTGGTAAAGGAACTGGAGCGGCTAGGGATCGGGCGTCCCTCGACCTATGCGCCGACGATTTCAACGATCATCGAGCGCGAATACGTCGAACTCGCCGATAAAAAACTTGTGCCGACCACGCTCGGTCGAGTCGTGACCGATCTGCTGGTGGAGCACTTTCCAAGCATTGTCGATTACGGCTTCACATCGGAAATGGAGCAGCAACTCGACGACATCGCCGAGGGAGAAAAGGAATGGGCGCCGGTGCTGCGCGCGTTCTACGAACCGTTTGAGCAAAAACTGGCAGATGCGCAGCGTAGCATGCGCAACGTCAAGCGCGAAGAAATCCTGACCGATCTGACCTGTCCCCGGTGTAACCAGGGCCAACTGGCAGTCAAGTTCGGCAGGAACGGCGAGTTTCTGGCGTGTAACCGCTACCCGGAGTGCGATTTCACGAGCGACTTCCACCGCGACAGCGATGGGCGCATCGTGCTGGACGCGCCATCATCGCCGGAGATGAGCGATGTCATGTGCGATGTCTGTGGGCGACCGATGGTGCTGAAGAAAAGCCGCTTCGGTCCATTTCTGGGATGCAGCGGGTATCCGGAGTGCAAGAACACGCAGCGGCTCGACAAGCAGGGGAAGCCGGTGCCGCCGCCGAAATCGACCGGCGTCACCTGCCCGAAGTGCGGTCAGGGCGAACTGCTCGAGCGGCGCGGCAAATTCGGGCGACCATTCTTCGGATGCAGCCGCTACCCAAAGTGTGACTACCTGGTCAATTCGCTGGACGAAGTCGCCCAATACACGCCCGACGCCAACGGAGCGTCGAAGCCGCAGGCGGAAGAACCGGCGGCAACGGATGCAAAGGCGACCGCTGCCAGGAGGCGGGCGAAAACCGGCAATAATGGCGTGGCTGCCGACGCAGAGACGGCTGCCGCCAGAAAACGGGCGAAACCCGGTGCGAATGGCGCGGCGGCAGAGAAACCGACGAAAACCGGCGCGACTGCCAATGGGAAACGGGGGAAACCCGGCGTGAATGGCGCGGCTGCAACCCCGACGACGCGGACGAAGAAGCAGGGGGAGCGTTGAAGGTTGAAGGTTGAACTCACTGTTCGCTTATCTTTCTAACGGATGGCTTCCTGATGCGATCCGCGACTTGACAAATAAAGACGCAGTCGTGAAGACGGTTCCGTTTTAGGGCATCAGGAAGCCTTGCACAAAAATGAGCGAACCGAGACTTGAAGGTTGAAGGTTGTGCAATGCACGCGTGAAGGTAGAAGATGGAAAGGTTGCAGGTTGCAGGCAGGTCAGGTGAGGACTTCGGGTGTGACATGGCAATGCGCAGGGGCGCACGGCTCACCTCTCACCTCTCGCCTCTCACCTCTCACCTCTCACCTCTCACCTCTCGCCTCTCGCCTCTCGCCTCTCGCCTCTCGCCTGAAACCGACACAGACTCGGCGGCGTCGACGGGCTTCTGGTATTGATGGGCATGGTACGATGGATAGCGCGCGCAGGTGACCAACAGGTCGTTGCGCGGTGGTGCGTTTTCGGGATAATGGAACGAGAAGGGCGCGAAATTCGCGTCCTGGCGCGGCAATGATTATCCCGGGAGCGTGGTTGTGGAGTTGTTCAGTGAATTGATGCAGCGCAAGGCGCTGGTGGCAGCGGCGTTGTTCTTCGCCCTGGGAGCGGGCATCCTCGGGCAAACGGCGCTGGAGCGTCTGACTCCGCAGGGCGTGCAATCAGGACCCAACGAACCGGCGGCGGACGTTATCGACGATACGTTTGTTGAAGACAGTCTTGACCAGGATGTGCCGGCGCGCACAGCAACGCCAACGAGCGTGGCATATATCGTTGCCTATGTGAGTGGCGCCGTGCGCGCGCCGGATGTGTATCAGTTGCCGGTTGGGGCGCGGGTAAAGGATCTGGTGCTGGCGGCAGGCGGGTTGAGCGATGATGCCGACATCGAGCGGATCAACCTGGCAGCGCCGGTTGCTGATGGTCAGCACGTGCGGGTGCCGTGGCATGGGGGTGGAACGACGGGTGTGGAGGCGACGCCTGAAGAAAGGAGCGCCAGCGCAGGTTCTGGGCGATTGCTTGATCTGAACCGGGCAACAGTTGCTGAACTCGATGCACTGCCAGGCATCGGCAACGTGCTGGCGAGTCGGATCGTCGAATGGCGCGAACGGGAGGGACCGTTTCAATCGGTCAATGATCTCGGCAAGGTGGAAGGCATCGGTCCTGCATTGCTGGCAAAACTGACGCCCCTGGTGACCGTTGCCCCATAACAGAGCAGGAGCATATGCGCCGCACAAAAATTGTTGCAACGATTGGGCCGGCCAGCAACAGCCCTGAGGTCATCGAGCGGTTGCTGACCGCCGGGATGGATGTCGCGCGCCTCAACTTCTCACACGGAACCCACGAAGAGCACGCTCAACGGATTCAGATATTGCGCGAGATTGCTGCGCGCAAAGAGCGCCCCCTGGCGCTGTTGCAGGACTTGCAAGGACCGAAGATCCGCACCGGACCGCTGGTTGATCGCAAGCCGGTGATGCTGCGCGCTGGCGACCGTTTCACGATTACGACGCAGCAGACGCCGGGAACCGCGAGCATGGTCAGCACCACCTATGCCGCACTGTCACGCGATGTGCGTCCCGGAGATCGGATTCTGATCTCCGACGGGCTGATCGAAGCGCAGGTGGTGCGTGTTTCGAGTGATGAGGTTGAGACGGAAATCGTGGTTGGCGGGGAACTACGCGAAAACCAGGGCATCAACCTGCCGGGGATCAACGTCAGCGCACCGGCGCTCACCGACAAAGACCGCGATGATCTGTTGTTTGGTCTGGCGCAAGGGGTTGACTATGTGGCGCTCTCATTTGTGCGGCGAGCAGCAGACCTGGTGGAGATCAAGGCGCAGATCGCGGCTGCGGGCGCGTCCACGCCGGTGATTGCGAAGATCGAGAAGCCGGAGGCGTTGCACGACTTCGAAGCCATTCTGGAAGCGGCAGACGGGATTATGGTCGCACGCGGCGATCTGGGGGTCGAGATGCCGCCGGAGCAGGTGCCGATTGTGCAGAAGCAACTGATCGAAGCGGCGAACATGGCGGGCAAGCCGGTTATTACCGCAACGCAGATGCTCGACTCGATGATCCGCAACCCGCGCCCGACGCGCGCCGAGGCGAGTGATGTCGCCAATGCGATTATCGACGGCACGGATGCGGTGATGCTCAGCGGTGAAACGGCCACCGGCGCTTACCCGGTCGAGGCGGTGCGGATGATGGCGCGGATTGCGGAAGTCGCCGAAGCCAGCGGACGGCGCGGCGACCACAGCCACGAGGTGCTGTGGCGCTTCCACGAGCAGCCGACGGTCGCAGCGGCAATCAGTTCTGCGGTGCATGCAATTGTGCAAACATTGCCGGTGACTGCGATTGTGGCTTTCACCACGAGCGGCAACACAGCCCGTCTGATGGCGCGGCAGCGGCCAAAGACACCGATCTTTGCCTTCACTCCTTCCGAAGCGGTCTACCGGCGGTTGAGCCTGGTGTGGGGTGTGACGCCTATTCTCAGCCCATATGTGGATCGGCTCGATGATCTGGAACAAGCAGTGAGGGGCGTGTTGATCGGTCGAGGATATGCGCGCCCTGGCGAACAGATCGTCGTGACCGGCGGGCATCCGATTGCCACACGTGGCGCGACGAACTTCGTAAAGGTGATACGGTTGTGAATTTCTCACCGCGTTTTTATCCTGCGCAGGGCGCAAGAATGGTATAGTGTCAGAGGTTCTGCACGTAATACGACCGAATATCGCCGGTCGCTGATGATAGGGACGCTTCTGTGCTGGAAACGGGATTGCCCGGATTACTGATTATTATGGCGCTGGCAATTATCCTGTGCGGTCCGGCGCCGTTGATACATGGATGGAGATGGTTTCGACGCAGAGCGCAGGAAGTGATACGTTCTGTGCGTTCGAAGCCGTTGCAGGAAGAATGAGCCGTCATGCACCAGGTTTGTGCATTGCGATGGTGTACGGTCAGTCTGCTCATCATAGCGACGCTGCTGTCCATGGTTGTTCTGCCGGCGGCGCTGGCGGCTGAACCGACACCGACGCCGGCGGTTGCTGCTGCGCGTGATGAGAACCTGGCAGGACCGCTGATCGGTCTGTCGCTGGCGATGGCGTCGAGCGCACTGGCGGTCGGCATTGCCCTGGGGTTGCGACGGCGCATCGATGAGATCGGCGAAGAAGGCGATGCGCACAGGCAGGAGTGACACGCAGAAACGGTTTCTACGATGTGCCGAAGTGTGCGTGATCCTGATGGCGTTCATGCTCGCAGCGACAGGAACGCTCCCGATCCAAACGGCGCCGCCGGCGATAGCGCAGGAATATTCGACGCTGGCGCCTGCCACGGTTCCGCCCGATCTGATGGGCATCGTCATTCGTGACCCCTGGTTTGATTTCGACACCAACCCCGCATTTCCCGGTCAGCCGAATAAGACCTTTCAGGATCGCATGGGATCGGCACTGGCGCAGATGGGTGTGCGCTGGGTGCGCCTCGATTTTCGGATTGCCGCGCCGCTCGATGCGCAGTTGCCGCCGGATTTCATCGAGCGCGAAATCGCCAAGAACGACTATTTTATCAATGAAGTGGCGCCTCGCCATGGCTTCAAGGTGCTGGGGTTGCTCGGTTTCGACCTGATTCAGGGTACGGATGCGCACGTGCTCAACACCGGTCCATTCACCGAAACGTCGATCTATGGCGGCGGCGTGAACCGCTACATGGATGAGTGGCTGACACGGGCGCTGATGATCGCAGACCGCTATGGCGAGCGGGTGGCGGCGTACCAGGTGCTGAACGAGCAGAACCGCCTGCCGCAGTACCTGCCCGGCGGACCGGCGGGTGACGGCATCGAGCCGGTCATCGTGGCGCGGATGATAACGAAACTGTACCGTTTTTGTCGTGGCATTCCGCCGCTGCCGCGCCCGGAGCCGTATCGCTGCGCCCACGCGGAAATCGTTGCCGGCGGGTTGCATCCGCGTGGCACAACCGACGGCGTAAGCGACCAGACGATCCTGACCGATGCTAACTATCTAAAGCAGATGTATGCGAGCGAGCCGTTCCAGATATTCAAGAATACCCACGGTCGCTGGCCCGTCGATGGCATCGGGTATCACCCGTACCCGGAGGAGATCCGCCTCTCGCCGAACGATGTATTGGTCGACCGCGGATTGAACCGGATGCGCACGGCGCTCGCGGAGGCGGGCGATCCGAATGCGCCGTTCTGGATCACCGAGATCGGGTACAACGTCGGGTTCGATGTGGACGGACCGCGTGGACCGATCCCGCCGCAGACCGAGGCAGGGCAGGCGGAGTTTCTGCGCGATGTCTACGTGTCGCTGGCGGCGCGCGGCGATGTGGCGCACATTTTCTGGTTCAAGTACGAAGATTTTCCGCCGGCGGACGGACCGAATGCGCAGCGCTGGGGGCTGGTGCGTATTCCGTTTCGCGCGCCGCAGCCGGGTGAAAATTGCCCCGGCGGAGCATGCTACGCCATTGATGGCGACCCGGAACGCTGGCGTCCTGCCTACCTGGTCTACCGCGAACTCGCCGGATTGCCGGTGTACCGGCAGCATTTCCCGGTCATGGCGCGGTGAGGGGCTTGGGTGCGTCCCCACGGGTGTAGAGTTTTTTGGATGCGAGGGGTATTTGCCGCGTCTCGAAGCCTTTTTCTTCCTCACCCCCCTGCCCCCTCTCCCGCGTCCCCGCTTGCGGGAGAGGAGGTGTGCAAGAAACGCTTGAAACGGTCGCAATACATATCGATAGCGCCAGCAGCGCGAAGGAACGCCTCTGGTTCAAGATCATCCGGGTGGATCACCCCGCGATGTTCCTGCAAGTCGAGCAGTGACCAGGTTCCAGCATCGGGATGCTCATAGAAAAGGGCAATATCCAGCGACTCCAGGCGCATTGCCTGTTCCTTCATTCGAAGATCCATTCATAAACGGTTTCTGTCACCTTTGACAATGGGAACGGCGCGGTGGCGGCGTTGTGGTCGCCAGGGGCGAAGACGGTGTTACTGCGCGCCTTCCCTGTGGACGCATGCGGGTGTCCACGGTCTTCTACAGGGCGCCGGGCGCATGGTACTACAAGACCCTGATGACAAAATATTCATAGTGTGCGGTTCAGATATCGCGAGACGGGAAGTTATGCTATCGTAATGATAAACATCTCAGTAATGTTTTGCGATAGTGGTGTGATGGCTGATGCCGGAACAATGAAATGGAATGAGCGAACGTGTACGAAGGGGGATGGTTGTGCCTATTCAACCGGTGTTTCGATGAGCGTGGACGCAGATGCGCGGAAGGGTGCTGCGGCGCATTCTGCTCTTTGTATGCGTATGCGGATTGTTCGGCAGCGGAACGATGGCGCTCTCGCAGTCTTCGGCGCCGACGAACGCGCTTAATCTGATACAGGACGGCGGTTTCGAGCAGCAAGGCGAGGGCTGGGAAGTGTGCGGCAATGTGGTTCTAATCGATGCTCGATCGGTCGGCGCCGAGTTCGTCTATTCAGGACGCTATGCCATTCTGATGGGCAGGGATGCTGATGGCAGCGATTGCCCGCAACTGCCCGATCTGACGACGCCAAAGCAGATATTGACTCAGCAGATCAGCATTCCCGCAAATGCCGACGCCGTGACCGTTTCCTTCTGGTTTCGCGCCGCCGCAGGTACGTCGGTCGATGTGTTCCTGGCGGAAGGTTTGTACCAGTTTGATCCGAACCTGAATGGCGTCAAGCTGGGATCGTTCGCAACCGACCAGCCGCCGGGGTGGCAGTTGTATCGCACCGTACTCCAGGGTGATCGTCTCGATAGGGTGCGCGGCAGGACGCTGCGGTTCAGCATTGTGATTCAAGGTCGCACTGATGTCGGACCAGACACGGTCTTGCTGATCGATGATGTGCGGGTCGTTGCCGCTGATGAGCGCACCATTGCATCGCCCCTGCCGCCGGCGCTGCGCGGCGACGGCAGCCGTCCGCTGGCGGTCGTCCGTCGTGAGGGGCAGAACCGCTGGCTGTATCGCATGGACACAGACGGCGGCAACGTCCAACTGATCTATCGCGGGCTGCTCGGCAATGTACGACATCCCGCGTGGTCACCCAATGGCCAGCGCATTGCTGTGGTTGACAACAATACCTGGCCCGGCCCGCGCCCGACCCCGATCCGCAGAATAACCTGAGTGCGTCTGCGGTCACTGTGCTGAACGCCGATGGCAGTGGCGCAAGACAGATCTATCAAACGCAAAGCCGGAAGGGATCGCGTTGTCCGTTCGTTCCGACTCCTGGAGAACGCAGTGAAACCCCATCCCTCATCCTCCGGGTTTCCGGGGTTCAGTGGATGCCGGATAACAATCGAATCGTTCTGAGCCAGACAGGGTTCGGCGTCTTTTGCGATGGACGTTTTGCGCAGGGCGGACGATCCGATATTCTCAGCGTTACTCCCCCCTCAATCGCTCTCTCGACTCTGGCGGAGCACGCGACGCGACCAAGCGTCAATCGTAATGGACAGGTGCTGTTCGATGGTTTTGATCTCTCATCGTCGCGCAACAATCGCGCCGATGGGGTGTGGGAAGCCACCCCTGGCGCCCAGCCGCCCGAAAGACGGTTGCTTACCAACAATGCCGACCGCGAACCTGTATGGGCGCCGGATGGCGAACGCTTCGCCGTGGTGCGGGTGACGACCAGCCCTTCGGCGGATGTGAGTGATCGCACGTTTGCGATCATGCTCTATAATCTCCAGCGTCTCAACAATCCACGCATGCTGCTATTCGCCGATCATGGTCGACTCATCAGCAGTTTGAGCTGGTCGCCGGATGGGGCTTACCTAGTCTATACGCTCGAGCAGTTCGATGGCCGAACCGATATCTGGTGGCTGGATGTATCGACCGGTGCGACGGGACCGGTTACCACGGACGGGGTTGCGCTCGAGGCGGTGTGGCGTCCTGGGTCGACAAATCGCGTGTTTCTGCCGCTGTTCGTGCGGTGAAGGCGGGTAGGGAAGCGAAGGGCGCCGCCCACACAGGACGCACGAGAGGAATGTGCGCTGCTGGAGGGGAGCAGCAGCGCACATTGTCATGCGGTAGCCCGACGTGTTGCTCTAATACTAATGTGCGGATCATTCGTACTATACTGCGCGGAGCGCGCGGCAGGACGCTGGGGCGCTGCGGACGAAAGCCCTCGCTGAGGACGCGGTTCGACTATGCTCACCGCACGTGCAAGCCCCGTTGGGGCTGCTGCTGCCAGGGCGTTGTGGATTGTTACGCCTTGGGAACCGGGCGTCTGACTGACTGCAAGTTAGTATAAGCCGGTCGAAGTGCTGAGCGCACGAAGAGCGCTGCCGCGCCTGTGCCCTGGCGTTTACGGCGCTTGACAGCGACACCGCAGCGTGGTATCTTATCCCCCCGTGAGTGCAGAGTAGCGCGTTGTGCGCTGGTGTGGTACAATACAGTTAGGGGCGTATAGCTCAGCAGGTTAGAGCGCGATCCTGATAAGATCGAGGTCGGTGGTTCGAGTCCACCTACGCCCACCAGATAAGCGGAGAATTGAGATACGCTCAATTCTCGCTTTGTTTCGGGGCGGTAGCTCAGTTGGGAGAGCGGCTGCTTTGCACGCAGCAGGTCCGGGGTTCGAATCCCCGTCGCTCCACCAGAAAGACGCCATCGGGAAATAAACCGTATGTTCCGCACTTCGACTCGCTCAGTGCAGCGCACTTCGACTCGCTCAGTGCAGCGCGCTTCGACTTGCTCGGCGCACCGCCGTGTATCAACGGAACGGCGGGGAGGCAAGCACGCCGCCAGCGCCGAGGTTCCAGACCTTGTTTGGTCCGCGGTCGAGGTTGATGACGGTGTTCGGTCCCAGGTTGCGGTTGTAGATGTCGCCGTAGTTGCCGACCTGCTTGATAATCTGGTAGGCGAAGTCGTTCGGCAGCCCCAATCCCTCGCCGAAGTTTCCTTCAAGTCCGAGCAAACGTTTGATGCGCGGATCGGCGGTGCTGGTGCGCAGGCGATCAACATTGCGCTGATCGACGCGCAGTTCTTCGGCATAAATCGTGGCAAAAACCGTCCAACTGATCACATCGAGCCACTGATTGTCGTCGCGGGCAATGACAGGACCGAGCGGCTCGCGTGAGATGCGGTCGCCGAGGATGACGTGGTCATCAGGGTTTTTGAGTTGCTGGCGTTTGGCGGCGAGCTGGGAACTGTCGCTGGTCACTGCGTCGCATTCCCCTTCGTCATAAGCCGGGTAGAGTTCGTCTTCGCCGTTGAGGACGCGAGCGGTGAACTGAATCCCGCGCGCAGCGAAGTCGTCGTTGAGGTTCTGCTCGCTGGTCGTGCCTTTGGCGACACAGATAGTCTTGCCTGCCAGGTCTTCCAGTTTTGTAATCCGGTCTTTGACTCGCACCATGAAGGTCTGACCGTCATGGAATGTTGTGGGACCGAATGCCAGCCCGCTGATGTTGCGCCCCAGCGTCCATGTCGTGTTGCGGAACAGCACATCGACGCGCCCTTCGCGCACGGCGTCGAACCGGTTGTTTGGTCCGGGTCCGGTGACAAGCGCAACGAACTCCACTTTTGTCGCGTCACCAAAGATTGCAGCAGCGACGGCGCGGCAGAAATCGACATCGAAGCCGCTCCACGTCTGGCGCACATTGTCGTAGAAGCCGAAGCCCGGCAGATCGGCGTTGGTTCCGCAGATCAGGTAGCCGCGTTCCTTGACGCGCGCCAGGATTTTTTGCGGCGCTGGCGCAGGCGTGGGAGGCGCAGCGGTGGGAAGGGCAGAAGTCGCCACTGGAGTATCGGGTAGCGCAACCGTTGGCGACGGAGCAATGTCGGTCGTGGGGGTCGGCTGCCCCGGCGGCGCGGGTGTAGCGGTTGCAATAAGGATGATCGGCGCGGGTGTGGGTTGGCTGCCAAGCAACCCGCCGAGGTCGCCGCACCCGGCGAGGATAAGCGTCAGTACCATGAGTGCCAGCGATGTGATTCGAGCATTAAGCGACGTGTGCATGGGTCAGGGCTCCTCTTACGGAATCTGTTGTGCGTGTATGGTAGCACATCAACAGGTTACAGGTTGAAGGTGGACAGGTGGGAAAGTTGCAAGTTGAAGGCGGGATAGTCCCCGTAGCGACGTTGCACCGCAACGTCGCAAACCGTGCACCGCAACGTCGCAAACCGTTGCAGGTGAGAAGACGCGCCCGCCAGGAAATGGTAGGGGCACGCCGTGGTGCGCCCACGGGGATGGCGCGCCCATGTGGGGTAATGGTAGGGGCACGCCGTGGCGTGCCCGCGCCGGTGGCGTGCCCGCGTGCCCGCGCGCCGGTGATTCGCCCGTAAGGAGATGGTAGGGGCACGCCCTGGCGTGCCCGCAGGGTGTGGCCTGCCCGCGTGCCCGCGCGCCGGTGATTCGCCCGTAAGGAGATGGTAGGGGCACGCCCTGGCGTACCCGCGGGGTGTGGCGTGCCCGCAGGGTGTGGCGTGCCCGCAGGGTGGGGCGTGCCCGCGTGCCCGCGCGCCGGTGATTCGCCCGCGGGGTGTGGCGCGCCCGCGGGGTGTGGCCTGCCCGCGGGGTGTGGCCTGCCCGCGTGGGGAATTGGTAGGGGCACGCCGTGGCGTGCCCGCGGGGTGTGGCGCGCCGACGGGGGTGGCTCCGTGTCCTCTGTGCCTCTGTGGTTGATTAAGAATCGCCAGAAGAAGGGTGTCCAGGCATTCAGGTTGCGGCTTGACAGCCAGGCGTTCTGTGCCGATAATCGGCTGCTACAGTCCCCAAACTGCTGATTTTCGCCACGATTCTTTGCTCTGACCATCCACAGGAGGCTTTCAATGACCTGGCAGACATACCTGAACGAACAGCAAGACCGGTTTCTTGCGGAGTTGCTCGATTTTCTCCATATTCCAAGCGTGTCGGCGCTGCCGGAGCATGCGGGGGATGTGCAGCGCGCTGCGGAGTGGGTGGCGGAACGGATGCGCGCCGCTAGCATCGAATCGGTGCAGGTCCTGCCGACCGGCGGGCATCCCGTTGTGTATGGCGATTGGCTCCACGCGCCTGGGAAGCCGACGGTGCTGATCTACGGGCACTTCGACACGCAGCCCGCCGATCCGCTGGAGTTGTGGGACCATCCGCCGTTTGAGCCGGTGGTGCGCGATGAACGGGTGTATGCGCGTGGCGCATCGGACGATAAGGGAAATATGTTGCCGCCAATCCTCGCGGTTGAGGCGTTGTTGCGTACCAGGGGCACGTTGCCGGTGAATGTCAAGTTTTTGTTCGAGGGTCAGGAAGAGATCGGCAGTCCGCAGATTCCGGTGTTCGTGGCGTCACACCGCGAGATGCTGACGTGCGATCTGGTGGTGAGCAGCGATGGCGGGCAGTGGAGTGAGACCGAACCGGTGATCCTCACCGGTCTGCGTGGTGGGTGCGGCGTGCAGATCGATGTACGTGGTCCGAATCGTGACCTGCATTCCGGCCTCTACGGTGGTGCGGTGCAGAACCCGATCCATGCGCTGGCTGCTATTCTGGCGTCGATGCGCGGCGCCGACGGGCGCATTCTGGTCGAAGGGTTCTACGATGCGGTGCAGCCGCTGACCGATGATGAGCGACAGCGGTTTGCCTCGGTTCCCTTCGATGAAGCCGCGTATATGGCAGACCTGGGGGTGACGGCGTTGTGGGGGGAGGCGGGATACACGGTCTACGAGCGCACCTGGGCGCGCCCCACCCTCGAAATCAATGGGGTCTGGGGCGGGTTCCAGGGCGAAGGGGTGAAGACGGTGCTGCCCGCCGAGGCGCATGCCAAGATCACCTGCCGACTGGTTGCCAATCAGGACCCGGCGACAATCGTGGAGTTGCTCAAGGCGCACGTGCAGCAGCATACGCCGCCGGGTGTGACAGTCACGGTGACGCCGCTGAAGTTTCTGGCGAAGCCGTACCTGATGCCGTTCGATCATCCGGGGAACCGCGCCGCGCGTGATGTGCTGGTGCACATGTACGAGCGCGAGCCGTATGAAGTGCGCAGCGGCGGCAGCATCCCGATCTGCACCATTTTGCTGGACGAATTGGGGGTCTACACCGTCAACTTCGCGTTTGCGCTGGAAGATGAGCGCCAGCACTCGCCAAACGAATTCTTCCGCCTGAGCAGTTTCCGGCGTGGGCAGGAGGGGTATTGCCTGCTGCTGGAGCGGCTGGCGGATGTGGAGGTAGGGGGTAGGGGGTAGGGATTAGGGGGTTAAGAACCGGGAGCCAGAAATTGAAAACCGGCAGTTGACGTCGCTAAATGGCGACGATGTGCTCGTCTTATCTCAACACAGGCGCATACATATAGAATGATTTCGGGAGCGTAGCCATATGAAAGACGTGCAGAAACCAGATCACATCAGCCTCAATACCCTGATTGGTCGGTTGCGGGAAGGTCGCTACGTCATTCCAGACTTTCAGCGCGAGTTCGAGTGGAAGCCTTCGGATATTCGTGAGCTGATGCGATCAATTTTTCTAGACTACTATATTGGCAGCCTCCTGCTTTGGAAAGGAAAGAAGCAGAACTTTGAAGCGCTGGCGTGCGAGCCGCTGTACGGATTCTCTGGGAAAGGCGATCCCTCTCACATTGTTCTCGATGGTCAGCAGCGCCTCACCGCGATGTATTATGCCTTCATGGCGCCTGATGCTCCAGCGCCTGATCGATCAAGGCGCTTTCTGTACTTTATCTGTGTAGATAAATTCATGGAAGAGGTTTACGATGAGGCTTTTGAATATGACTGGACAAAACGGGGCGAGAATATTTTAGCTGATCGCAACGCTCAGTTTGAGACCCATATGTTTCCGCTCGCTGTTGTAGGAAAGAGCGGTTGGGAATTGCCTAATTGGGTGCAGGGCTATGAGAAGCACTGGCGGGAGAAAGAAACGGCGGCTCGAAACATGGGCGACAATCAGGAGGCTCAGATTGTAGTCCGTCACGTAGAGAACGCACGCGCCTTTGGCGAGTATTTGAAGGGTATCACCGAACAATATCAGATTGCATATATTGAACTCGACCAAGACCTCGAGATCAACAAGGTGTGCGACATTTTCACTCAGATCAATAGTCGTGGCATTCGTCTCGATGTGTTTGATCTAATCAATGCTCTGCTCAAACCAAAAGGTCTTCAACTAAAGAGCCTGTGGCGCGAAGCAGCGAAAAAGCTTAATTTCGTCGAATCTGAACGGATGAACGTCTATATCCTTCAGGTGATGTCGATACTGCTTCAGGCATACTGTTCGCCTCAATATCTCTACTATTTGCTTCCTGGACAAGAGAAGAAGGTGCGTGAACCGGATGGATCGCTGCGGAAAGAAGTGCCGATCCAGAGTGTTGCTGAATTTGAGCGACTCTGGCATCAGTCTGTCGATGCACTCGTCCGAGCTATTGATCTGCTGCGTCATCCTCAGGAATTTGGCGCCATCTCTGCGAAATATTTGCCCTATGTCTCGATCCTGCCAGTCTTTGCAGCAATTCAAGAGGTGGCTCGTCATCTTCCGCCGGATCGTCAACTGGATGCACAGCGCAAAATTCGGCGCTGGTACTGGGCCAGCGTTTTCACCAATCGCTATTCAGGCGCGGTTGAGTCTACTTCAGCGCGAGACTTTCTGGACCTGAAAGCCTGGTTTGAGAATGACACCGTAGAACCTGGCCTCATCGCCGAGTTCAAAACACGTTTTCGCAACCTTGACCTGCGCCGTGAGACTCGTCGTGGTACATCAGTCTACAATGGCATTTTCAACCTGCTGATCGTGCGCGGCGCGCGCGACTGGATGATGGGCAGCGTGCCTCAGCATAGCGATCTCGATGACCATCACATCGTTCCCAAGAGTTGGGCAAGAGATCGCAATCTTGCGACATCTATCGACTCGATCCTGAACCGCACACCGCTCACTGCTGAGACTAATCGTCTTCTCATTCGCGAGCGATTACCGAACCTGTACCTTCCCGAACTTATTCGCAGGAATGGTGAAGCAGTCGTCCGGGAAACGCTGGAGACGCACTTTGTCTCCTCAACGGCTTCGATATTCTGTTGCGCGATCCGTTCACGCCTGACGATTTCGAGGCGTTTCTTGCCGAACGCCAGCGAACCTTTCAGGAGGCGATCGAGGATCTGCTGGTCAAAGAGCGTCTTGATCTGTCGCCTCGTCTCCGTGAGTTGGACGCAGATGTGGAAGCGGTGGAACTGGCGCTGCGTACACTGATTGATCAAACCCTTAGCAGTGATCCGGGTAAACTTCCTTCTCACATTCGGCAGAAGATAAACGAACGCACGCAATCGGCAGCAAAGAAGAATCCTGCTCTGGATGCCTCCTACTACGCAACACTCGCAGGGATGCTCGAGTACGCTGATTTGCGCGAGCTGCAGGACATTATTGTTAACGGTGCGCTATGGCCGCTCTTCCAGGCGCGTTTCGCCAGTAAAGAGAGTTTTACCAGGCGCTTTGATCAACTTGCTGAGTTGCGCAACAGCATTCGCCACAGCCGTACAGTGAATGAGATCACGCGCAAAGAGGGCGAGGCGGCGCTTGTCTGGTTTCGGCAGGCGCTTCAGGTATGACCTCGGCTACACCACTGCGCCAGCGCGGCGTGCCATTCCGATTGGAGCGCTGCGAGCGATGGCGCGCCAGCGATCGCTGGTACATCGCTCTGGCGGTAAGTGTTGGCGCGAAAGGCGGCGGCGATTGCGCGCACGGCGCCTGGTCGCTCCTGGATCAAGAAGGTGACGAATGCCCACGCCTCATCATACGCGAATGTGCCATACTGGTCGTATCCTGCGCGCTGCGCCAGCAGGCGCGTCAGGTCGGGAGGAACGGGGCGTGAGCAGATGCGGTCGAGCGCGGCGCGTGCGCCGGAGCCGGGGTCGCTGAGGCTGGCGAGGTATTCGGCGATGCCTTCGTCGAACCACCCTTTTGGTTCGGCATGGTAACCGGGATCGTGCCAGCCGCCGGGAAAGAGGTATCGTCCGGTCAGGTAGTGACCAAACTCGTGGGCGATGGTCGCGTTGGTTGTGTTGGCGCTTTCGGCAGCGTCGCGCTCGTAGGTGGAGAGCACGCCGTCGCGCTCGACGTAGATCCCATCGACATCGGCGCCGAAGCCGACGAACGCCAGCATGTACTCGCGAAAGACGCTGCGGTTGGCGAAGAGTTTGATCGTCAGCGTCTCGTGGGGATCGCCAGGCACGGGATCGGTGGCACCGGTCAGGTCGAAAAATGTGGTGCGCAGATGTTCCAGCCGTGCAGCGATGGCGAGAAGGTCTGCCGCTGGCGACCCGGCGCAGATTCGCACCATGGGCTGATCGAGGCACGATGGGAGATGGATCGCCTCGAACTCGGCGCGCAACGCAGCGAACCGCTCGCCGCCGAAGCGGTCGAGGGCGCGGGCAAGCGCCGCGCGCGCAGCGAAGGGTCCTGGCGCCGTTTCGGGAATGCCGGAGATGAAGCGTCCGGCGTGGAGGGCGGGAGGCGTCATCGGGAGCCTATCGGCGGGCGCCAGGCGCGCGGCTGTGTCCCAGGCAGCGTTCAGGGCTGTGGTGACGCGCGCGCGCGCCGCCGCGTCGAGTTGATCGTCGCGCAGGCGCGCAATGGCGTCGGCGGCGCGCGCGCGCACGCCGGGTTCGTCGGATTGCAGTCCTGCCAGGAGAAATGCCAGATCGTCGTCGTTGAGGGGTCCGGTGCGCGTGGCGATCAGGCGCGTGGCGGCGTATGCCGCGCGGGTGCGCAGATTCGCCCCGCCACCTGATGTGAGCGCAATTGAGGTGAATGCCGGTTGCGCGTCATACGCCGGGAAGAAGAAGGTGTCGAGAATCCAGATCGCATCGGCGCGCACATCGTCGTGCGGGTCGGTCTGGAGCAACATCAGCAGATGGGGGCGCAGCAGCGGCGCAGCGCGCACCACAACCCGGCGCGCCGGTTCGTTCGGCGGGCGCTCCGCCATGCGACCGATGACGCGCAGGGCGTTGCGGCGCGTCAGGCTGTGGAAGTCGGGAGCGGTCAGGGCGATCAGACGTTCGAGAGTCTGGTCATCGGCGATTGCAGCAAGGGAACGCGCAATCTCTTCGGTGCAGTCGTATTCTGATGCGTAGAGCATTATGATGAGCGAGTGTGGTCCGGTGTGATGAACGCGCGGACAGGCGGGGGTGGATGGAGGTTGCGGCGGTTGCGGCGCGGCAGTGGTGAGGATGAGGGCGAGGAGCAGGATTGCAGGCGTAGTGCGGGGCATGCGGGTTGCGAGAACTGAGAACTGAGAACCAAGAACTGAGAACTGAGAACCAAGAACTGAGAACTGAGAACCAAGAACTGAGAACTGAGAACCAAGAACTGAGAACTGAGAACCAAGAACTGAGAACCAAGAACTGAGAACCGGAATGCCGGGAGACGATCTGATTATCACGGCGTACTGTCGGGATCGAGGCGAATGACGGCGAGACGGTGCGCTGCCTCGAAGGTGACTGCGCTGCGGCGGGAGCGGTTCAGGAGCCATACAACATAATATTCGTCGGTTGAATAGATCGAGTGAGATGAACAGAACGAATTGCCTGGCTGGTTGCTGGGCACGCGGCAATTCGGCGTATGGGTGGCGAAGGCGCGTATGTGAAATGAACCCAGCGTCAGGTTGATGTGCGGTGCATCAATGACACGACGCTGCACTGCGCCGATGCCAATGATACCTGCCATGAGCGTTGTCGCCAGCAAAGCAACCAGCGTGATTCCTATCCAGCGCATGTGCATTGGCGACCTCGCCTTCCTGCCGTTTTTTCACCACAGAGCCACAGAGAACACCGAGAAACATCGAATTCGCCCCTTCCGCCTTCGCACCTGTCACCGGCGCGTCCTCTCGCCCCTCGCCTCGCGCCACTTGCTCCTTACCTGTTATTGTACCTGAGAAACGGGTCGAGTAACGGCGAAACGAGCGCCATCCTTGACGCTCACCCGACAATCTTCTATCATACCGTAATGCCAGGATGTGGCGAGGAGGCGATATGCGCATTGCGGTGACCGGTGCGAGCGGACAGTTGGGGCAGGCGTTGCAGCGCGTTCTGGCAGGCGTGCACGAGATCATTCCGTTGAGTCACGCCGATCTGGACCTGGAGCGTCCCGATTGTGTACAGACACTGGTTGCAACCGGCGCGCAGTGCGTTATTCACCCGGCAGCCTACACGAATGTCGATGGGTGCGCCCGTGATCCCGACCGCGCCTATCGCGTGAATACGCTGGGAACGCGCTACGTGGCGCTGGCGTGTCAGGCGCTCGATGCGTCGCTCGTGTATATCAGCACGAATGAGGTCTTCGACGGTGCGGCGTCATCGCCGTACCTGGAGTATGACCGTCCTGCGCCGATTAATCCGT
The DNA here is from genome assembly GCF_057785375.1 of Roseiflexus sp. Lineage (NCBI taxonomy): Bacteria > Bacillati > Chloroflexota > Chloroflexia > Chloroflexales > Roseiflexaceae > Roseiflexus > Roseiflexus sp. The sequence goes on along the minus strand of NZ_JBYNRX010000014.1, from coordinate 2,885 downwards.
ATGGCTTCTCGAAGTGGGCTGGCGAACAGGCGGTGCGAGAACTGCTGCGCCGATTCTACATTGTGCGGGTTGCCTGGCTGTTTGGCGGCGAGCGCAACTTTGTGCGCACTGTGTTGCGCCTGGCAAGTGAGCGCAGTGAGATCGCCATGGTTGTGGACGAGATCGGCAGCCCGACCTATGCGCCTGATGCTGCTGCCGCCATTGCGCGCCTGGTCGAAACGCCGTACTACGGGACGTATCATCTGGTCAACGAAGGGTTCTGTTCGCGCTACGAATTTGCGGCAGCAGTGCTGCGACTGGCAGGGCGCGCCGACGTGACATTGCGCCCGATGAATCTGGCGGAGTATCAGCGCGCCAGCCGGGTGCCGCCGTATACGCCGCTGCGCAACGTCGCCGCCGCTGCTCTGGGCATCCGTCTGCGTCCGTGGGAAGAGGCGCTGGCGGAATATGTGGGAAGGTTTTACACGTTGAACGTTGAACGTGCGCCAGCGTAGGGGCGCCCGTGGGAACGTTGCACATGGGAAGATGGGAAGTTGGCAGGTTGAAGGTGGGAAGGTTTCGGGTTGGACGGATGGGTGCAGAGAGAGGGTGAAGCGCGCCTCTCTATGCTCTCTGCGTCTCTGTGGTTCAGAGACAGGTTGAAGGCGGAAAGGTGGCAGGTGGAAGGTTGCATGCTAAGCAAGCGATCTAACCCCTAATCCCTGGTTCTTGGTTCTCGGTTCTCCATGATCGACATCATCATTCCAAATTACAACGGCGCCTCACTTTTGCCGACCTGTCTCGACGCGCTGCGGGCGCAGACGCGGCGCGATTTCTGCGTGGTTGTTGTGGATGATGGGAGCACGGATGACTCGGTTGCCCTGGTACGGCGGCGCTACCCTGAAGTGCAGGTGATTGCCTTACCGCACAATCGTGGGCTGGCAGCGGCGGTCAATGCTGGCATCGAAGCAACCGGCGGCGAGTACGTCGTGCTGCTCAACAATGACACCGAGGCGCATCCGCGCTGGCTGGAGCATCTGATCGGCGCGCTGGATCGCTACCCGGCGTATGCCTTCGCCGCCAGTAAAATGATGTTGTTCGACCGGCGCGATCACTTTCATTCAGCCGGCGATTACTACCGTCTCGATGGCGTTCCCGGCAGTCGGGGCGTCTGGCAGCGCGACGTGGGACAGTTCGACGTTATGGAAGAGGTGTTTGGTCCCTGTGCTGGCGCCGCAGCGTATCGGCGAGCGGCGCTGGAAGAACTGGCGGAGGATGGCCGGGTCTTCGATGAGGACCTGGTTATGTACTGTGAGGATGTCGATCTGAATGTGCGCGCCAGGTTGCGCGGCATGCGTACAATCTATGTCCCGCGCGCCGTGGTGTATCACCGGTTGAGCGCGACCGGGGGGGGGGCGCTGGCAAGTTACTACTGTGGACGCAACTTTATGCTCGTCTGGGCAAAGAATATGCCTGCGCCACAGATACGGCGCTACTGGCCCCGGCTAATCTGGTCGCAGATCGGGTTTGCACTGCATTCGCTCTGGCATATCCGTGAACCCGCGGCACGCGCCCGTTTACGTGGGCAGTTCGATGGATTGCGGGTACTGCCTCGATTTGTGCGCAAACGCCGTCGCACAACAGGCAGGCATATCAGTCCTCTGGCGGTTGAAACACGTTATTGACAAGGAGTGACCGTGACCTCCATCGAGCCTGCTCCCTATCTTTCAGTCGTGATCCCGGCGTACAACGAAGAACGCCGGCTGCCGGCGACGTTGCGGCGCGTGCTGGAGTATCTGGCGCAGCAACCGTATCCTGCGGAAGTGATTGTCGCCGATGATGGCAGCACTGATGGGACGGCGGCTTATGTCGATCGGCAGCTCGATGTGCATCGCAACCTTTTCCTGCTGAGACTGGATCACCGGGGGAAAGGGTATGCAGTGCGGGCAGGTGCGCTGATGGCGCGTGGCGAGTATATTTTGCTCTGCGATGCCGATCTTGCGGTGCCAATCGAGAAGTGGGAGCGGCTGCGCCGGTATCTCGAGAGTGGCTACGATGTGGCGATCGGGTCGCGTGAAGGGTTGGGGGCGCGACGAATTGGCGAGCCGTGGTATCGCCACGTGATGGGGCGCATTTTCAATGCCATTGTGCGCCTAGTGGCGGTCGGGGGCATTCAGGACACCCAATGCGGCTTCAAGGCGCTGCGGCGCGTCGTGGCGCACGATCTCTTCCGGCGGGTGCGCATCTATGGGGATGATGCACCGCACGTCGAAGGGGCGGCAGTCACTGCCTACGATGTCGAGCTGCTCTATCTGGCAGTGCGACGGGGCTATCGCATCGCTGAAGTGCCGGTGGTCTGGCAGTACGGCGAAGAGACGAAGGTCAACCCGCTGCGCGATTCATGGCGGAACCTGCGCGATGTGCTGAAGGTCCGCTGGTTTGCGCTGTGCGGCAGGTATACCGGCCTTGATGCGCCGCTGACGACGGCGACTGAGGAAGGCGCGCGCAGCACTGTTGATACCCGATGAGGAGAGGTTTCGATGAGTGTGGCAGCAGCAACGCTAACCGCCGAAGACCTGGCGCAGATGTCGTTCGGGGAGCAGCGGGTCGAACTTGTGCGCGGAGAGGTGATCACAATGGTGCCGGCCGGCGCGGAACATGGTGAACTGGCGATGACACTGGGGGCGTTCATCCACGCCTTCGTGCATAAGCATCGGTTGGGCGTCGTCTATGCCGTCGAAACCGGGTTCATTCTGGCGCGCAACCCGGATACGGTGCGCGCGCCGGATGTGGCGTTCGTCGCGGCGGAACGGGCCGCGCACCAGCGCGGTCGCGCCGGGTTCTTCGAGGGTCCGCCCGATCTGGCGGTTGAGGTGGTTTCGCCGAACGACACCGCAGAGGATGTC